>JAKASG010000006.1:0-32943 GCA_021828285.1 Acidobacteriota bacterium
CTTGCCGGAGGGCTTGGCGGAACGGCCGGCCAACGTCAGGCCAGAGGGACCTGCTCGTACTGAACGCCGTAAATCTTTTGTGAATTGCCGCTCAGGACCTGGCGGCGGACCACGCGCGCGCGCACTTCGATGCTGTGCCCGGCGGCATTGTAAGGGCAGGTGACGAGAATTCCCCCTCCCACTTCATAGTCCTTCTCACTCATAAAACAGATGCCGCCTTTCGAAACATTTTCACTCTTCGTGAGATCCACGCCGCCGTAATAATCGCGGATGCGGATTGGCAACCGTAAGGAGGCGCGCTTGAACATTCTCTGGTCCACACCCGAAGCGCGTTCGGCTGCTGCTGAAACTTCGTCCGGGCCCGCCGCAGTCGCCACGACAGTATGGTCGGGGTAACTCCATTGAGTCTTTCGCCCGCACGTCGAGCATTCACGGGTGAGAAGCCCCGAGCTGCTCAAGACATCGTGTTCAATCATCGAGATCGGGAGGAACGATTCCTTGTTGCAGACCCGGCATTGGAGAAGAGCCATCGCTTGTGCCGCGCCTTCCGTTTGCGGCGGGAATTCAATGCCCCAGATATTGCTCTTTTCATCCGTGCACTCAACGCCCCACTCGCCCCCCTCGGGATCCGCAGGTCCGGTCGGTCCGACTACTCGAAAATCAGCTTTTCGATGCGCCGCGAGGTTTTCAATTTTGAGCGCCCCGCCGGAAGCGATGGCATGCCGCAACAAAATCCTCGCACCATGGCGATTGATGACCACGGTTCGGGAATTCTCGACAAATTTCTCTCCCCGCGGGCTTTGGCCCTCGACGCGAATCGGAATACTCAGCAAAATCCGTTCCGTGCGGCGCCGGCTGGCGCCTTCGTTCCTGCCCTTGTCCCCTTTATCGGGTTGAACCCCCCTTCGTTCTGATACCCCCATCATGCAATCCCCGGAGCCAGCGCGAACGCGCACTTACCGCAAACGGATTTTTCATCCTATGCTCATTCCGACCATAAGGCAAGATAAGCGGATAATGGTGGACGAGAATGGTCAAGGATAGACCTCGCGTCGTTCATTGACCGCATGCTTGCATTGGGGATATCTTGGGGTGGTCCATCCGGCGCCGGCTTTCGAGTCGCGCCGAGGATCCGCAATGGGGAACCTCGCGAACGCCGCCAAGCTCCACCACGTCATCGAAGCGCAGCAATTCGACGTGCCAACCCTGGCCCGGCTGTTTGAGCAAGCCGGGGAGATGGAGAAAATCGCCGCGCGCGGCGGAGTCAACGACTATTCGAACCGCGTAATGGCGACGCTTTTTTATGAACCCTCGACCCGCACGCGGTTTTCCTTTGAGACGGCGATGCTTCGTCTGGGCGGGCGCGTCATCTCAACCGAAAATGCGGCGGCGTTCTCTTCCGCGGCGAAGGGGGAGACGCTCGAAGATACGATTCGGATTTTGAATGGTTACGTGGACGTCATCGTCCTGAGGCACAGCGAAGTGGGATCTGCGCGGCGCGCCGCCGCCGTCTCCAAAGCTCCGATCATCAATGCGGGCGACGGAGCCGGCCAGCACCCGACGCAAGCCCTCCTTGACCTCTACACCATTCGCAAGGAAATCGGAGCGCTCGATGGGCTGCGCATCGCCATGGTCGGCGATCTCGCCCAGGGGCGCACGGTTCGCTCGCTGGCTTATCTCCTGAGCAAGTTCAAAGACGTCCGCATGTACTTCATTTCGCCCGATCTGCTCAGAATGAAAGAGGACATTCTGGATCATTTGCGAGAGCATGGCGTCCGGTTTACGGAAGAGACCGACCTCGAGCGCGTCTTGCCGGAAGTGGACGTCGTCTATCAAACCCGGATTCAGAAAGAGCGCTTCGGCGACCGAATCGCCGATTACGAGCAATGCCACGGCGTTTACGTCATCAATGCCGGCTCGCTCCGCCTCATGAAGCCGCGAGCCATCGTCATGCATCCCCTGCCCCGTCTCGACGAGATTGCTCCTGAAGTCGACGGCGATCCACGCGCCGCCTACTTTCGCCAGGCCCTGAACGGCCTGTACGTTCGCATGGCCCTCCTGAGCTTTCTGCTTTAATCAAGTCTCCACCGCCCGCAGCACCGCGGCGGCCTGGCCCCGCCCGAGCCATATCGCGGCTCGGTCGGAGGGCTCGCGCCGCGCGTGGGACTTCAGTACTGGTACGCCCGTGCCGTTGTCAGCCACGGGTTCCTGGCCTAGAGTTTTCTGCGTATGGTGAAAACGGAACGAGCACCGGAAGCCAGCAGCATGAGCCTGACGATAGGCAGCCGAATTCGCCAGCTCCGGGCTGAGAGAAAATTGTCACAGGGCGACATAGAAAACAAGACCGGCCTGCTCCGCTGCTATATCTCCCGGGTCGAAAACGGCCACACCGTTCCTTCCCTCGAAACTCTCGAACGGTTTGCCGAAGCCTTGGACCTTCCTCTTTACCGTCTTTTTTGCGATGAGTCGGAGTCCCCCGCTCCCACGGCGGAAGAAGAGCGCTCATCAGCCCTGCTCGGGAAACCGGCGCGAAAATCGCCGAGTGATCCCTTCCTGGCTCGAATCGAGGCGATCATCCCGAATCTCAGCGAAGATGACCGCGCCGTCCTGCTTTCGCTGGCTGAAAAATTGAATCGAAACCATTCGGGAAAGTAGTCGCTCACTCCCAAAGGAAAGCCTCCGCAATCCATTCCCTGCTTTCTGGACTGGGCCGGCCTGGCGCCCTCCGCGGCCAAACCATTTCGCTGTCCTTCTTCGCTTCGGACGAGGCTTTCCATGACCTTGCGTGTTTGTGGTATAGTCGGCGGGTTGCGCCAGGGAGAAAAGACGGGTGCCGATCGTAGAGCAAATCGACAAGGACATGGTTGCGGCCATGAAGCAGGGCGAAGCGTTGCGCGTGAGTGCGCTGCGCTTGATGAAAGCCGCGCTCAAATATAAGCAGGTCGAGCTCGGCCATGCGCTGGATGATTCGGAAGCAGTCGCCGTGCTGCGGACGCAAGTCAAACAGCGGCACGATTCGATCGAGCAATTCCGCAAAGGCAACCGTGAGGATTTGGTGCAGAAGGAAGAAGCTGAAATCGGCGTCATCGAGGCTTATCTGCCTGCGATGGCAAGCGACGAGGAATTGACCGCCGCCGTCTCCGCGGCCATCGCGGAAACCGGCGCGGCGGGCCGCGAAGCGCTCGGCAAAGTCATGAAAGCGGCGATGGCGAAACTTGCGGGTAAAAACGCCGACGGCAAGCGAGTCAGTGAAATCGCACGCTCGAAGCTCGGCGGTTGAGGCGATCAATGGCCACTGATTCAACTCTCTCTTCGCCTGCCGGTGATGAGCCGTCCTTCAAGCCCTTTGTTTCCGCCGGGACGGTGATGCCGGAGTTCACGCTTCGGGCCGTAGTTCTCGGAGCATTTCTCGGCATCATCTTTGGCGCGGTCTCCGTCTATCTTGCGCTCCGCGCGGGACTGACGGTAAGCGCCTCCATCCCCGTCGCGGTTCTTTCCATCAGCATCTTTAAGTGGCTCGGCAATTCCACCATTCTCGAAAACAATATCGTTCAGACGGTCGGTTCGGCGGGAGAATCCATCGCCGCAGGAACGGTCTTCACGCTGCCGGCGCTCATCTTCCTCGGCTACACGCTTGACTACTCGCGCATTTTCCCTCTCGCGCTTGCCGGAGGATTGCTGGGCGTCCTCTTCATCATTCCATTGCGGAATGCGCTGGTGGTTCGTGAGCACGGCAATCTCACTTTCCCGGAAGGCAAGGCCTGCGCCGACGTCCTCGTAACCGGCGAAAGGGGCGGCATCCAGGCCGGCAAGGTTTTTGGCGGCGCGGGGATAGGGATGGCGTATAAATTCCTGATGGGCGAAGCGGGAGGGCTCGGCTTCTGGAAAGCCATTCCCGCGTGGCGTCCCACGTGGTATCCCGGAGCGACGCTCTCCGCTGAGGTCACACCCGAATATCTCGGCGTTGGATACATCATTGGCACGCGCGTTGCCGGCGTCATGTTTGCGGGTGGAGTCCTTTCCTGGCTCGTCCTGATTCCCATCATCAAGTTCTTCGGCTCCGGCTTGCCCGTGGCGCTCTTTCCCGGACTCGCTCCCATCAACGAAATGTCCGCCTCCGACATATGGAGCAGCTATATCCGCTATATCGGCGCCGGTGCGGTGACCATGGCGGGCATTGTCACCCTCGCGAGAACGTTTCCCACCATCATCACTTCGTTCCGCACCACGTTGCGCCAGATGAAGGAGTCGCGCGAGGCGCGAGCGTCATCCGTGGAAAGAACGGCGCAAGACCTTCCCCTGACGCTCATTGTGCCCGGCGCGATCCTGATGGTCGGGGCGATCTGGGCTCTCATGGCCTTTCATATCAATCCTCATGCACACGGAAACTGGATAGCGGCAATCCTTGTCGTCATCTTCGGATTCTTCTTCGCAACCGTTTCAGGCAGGATCGTCGGTTTGATTGGAAGCTCCTCAAATCCTGTTTCGGGGATGACCATTGCGACCCTCTTAGGCACTTGCCTGATTTTTCTTCTGGTCGGATGGACGGGCGGCAAGGCGGCGGCCATTGCGCTGAGTGTCGGCGCGGTGGTTTGTATCGGCGGGGCCACCGCGGGCCAGACCATGCAAGACCTCAAAACCGGCTTCCTGGTCGGCGGAACGCCGAGCAAACAGGAAATCGGCTACGCCATCGGCGTGCTGACTTCGGTGTTTGTCGTCGGCCTGACGATGCAATTGCTCAATAAAAGCGCAACAACATACAAGAAGGTCCAATTTTCAAACGTACAAATCGATTCTTCGATGCGGCCGAGAGGAACGGTCAACTACAAACATCATGAGTATGAAACTCTGACCATCATCGGGTCACGAAAAATTCCGAACGGTACGTACTATTACGATCCGGCGACGCGGAACATTGAATACCAGAAAAAATATGGAATCGGTTCGAAGGATTTCCCCGCTCCGCAAGCCACCCTGATGAGTGTGGTCATCAACGGCATACTCACCCGCAAGCTGCCCTGGACGCTGGTGCTTTTCGGAGCGTTCATCGCGCTCGTGCTCGAATTGTGCGGCGTCCACTCGCTCGCCTTTGCGGTCGGCACGTATCTGCCCATCTCGACCACGGCGCCGATTTTCGCCGGCGGCGCGGTCAAATGGGTCGTGCAAAAAATGTCCAATACGTCCGCGGAGGAATCCGAAACAGGCAGCGGCGCGCTTTTCAGCTCCGGCCTGATCGCCGGCGGCTCGCTCGGCGGCCTGGCGCTTGCCGCAGTCGTCGGATTCCACAAAGAAAAAATCTTCGATATCGGAGCGCGTTTGCTCCCGAGTATCTCGCAGAGCGACCTGGTATCGCTGATCATTTTCTCCGGCCTCGCTCTCCTGTTGTTCTTCGTTGCGAAATCGAAGCCCGCACCCGCATCATCGAAATAAGCGATCCCGGGCACGTAAAAGCGCTCCCGCGCCCATTTTCGGCCCTCCGCATCATTGATTCCTTCCATTCCTCTCGCTTCCGAGTGGAAACCGTAACTTTCCTGCGGCGCGTTATGTTAGGCTGGAAAGGATGGGCCGGTCCAACGAATACTACATGTCTTTTTTCCCGCCGCTGACGCCGATGATGAAAAAGCTCATCATCGTCACGGCGGGCGCCTTCGTCCTGACGTACGTCCTCGGCCACCTCGGCTCACAATCCATGCGGCTTTATTTCTGGCTTTATCCCATCGCCTACGGCGGCCTGCGGCCTTACTACGTCATCCATCACCTGTTTCTCTGGCAGCCGTTCACGTATCTTTTCCTTCACGATGGATTTTTCCATATCCTTTTCAATCTTTTTGCCCTTTGGATGTTCGGTTCGGACCTGGAGCGGCTTTGGGGCGGCCGGAAATTCCTCTTCTATTTTTTCCTCTGCGGAGTGGGCGCAGCGGTTTTTGACGTGCTCGTGCAGCCGTCGTCACGCATTCCGACCATCGGCAATTCCGGGGCCATTTTCGGCATATTGCTGGCCTTCGGCGTCCTCTGGCCGGACCGCCCCATTTTTCTCTGGTTCGTCGTGCCGGTCAAAGCCAAGTGGTTTGTGATTGGAATCGGCGCCATCGAGTTCCTGAGTGAGTTGGGCGGCGCTCAATCCGGCATCGCGCACCTGGCGCACCTCGGAGGGATGCTCGTCGGCTATCTCTATTTGCGGGGCGGGCGGTTGTCCGGCCGCGCGCAATCGAGCTTGGACGAATGGCGGCGCGCGAGGCTGCGCAAAAAATTCGAAGCCCACATGCGCAAGCAGGAAAAGAAAAAAAATCGTGACGGCTGGGTCAATTAACACCGGTTTTCGCACGGCGCAGCCGGAATATGTTATGCTTCGGGCATCGGCCAATCTCCGGGAAGATGAAATCCCGAGGAGGGTCCGGGTTCGAGATGTGAAGCCATGACGAGCAAGGCTGCCCCATCGCGTAAGAAGACCCTCCGCCGCGCCCTCAAGCGCTGGCATCGCAGGTACCGCGAAGCGCGGATGGTCGCTCTGGCGCTCCGGTCGCCGAACCATCCGGTCCTCGCCCACGCCGTCGTCATTCGCCGCTGCAATCTGGCCTGCACTTACTGCAACGAGTTCGATGATTTCTCGAAGCCGGTTCCGACAGAGGAAATGCTGGCCCGCATCGATCGTTTGGCGGCGCTCGGCACGACGGTCATCACGCTGACGGGCGGCGAGCCGCTGCTCCATCCTGAACTCGAAGAGATCGTCCGCCGCGTTCGCCGCCACGGCATCATCGCGGTGATGGTCACGAACGGCTATCTGCTGACCGCGGAACGCATCGAGCGCCTGAACCGCGCCGGCCTCGACGAGATGCAGATCAGCGTGGACAACGTCCAGCCGGATGAGGTTTCAAAGAAGAGTCTGAAGGTCCTGGATCAAAAGCTCCAGATGCTGGCCGCGCACGCGGAATTTCAAGTGAACATCCATTCCGTGGTCGGCGCCTGCACGGAGCATCCGCAAGAGGCCCTGACCATCGCGCGGCGCGCCATTGAACTCGGGCTCGTGAGCAGCGCGGGAATCGTCCACGACGCATCCGGAAGCATCCGCCCGCTCAACGAGGAGCAGCGCGGGGTCATCGAAGAAATCGACCGCCTGAGAAAGCCTCGCTTCTCATTCGCGCAACACAATCCATTTCGTAAGAACCTGATTCACGGCCTGCCGAACGACTGGCATTGCACGGCGGGCGGGCGCCATCTCTACATTTGTGAAGACGGCCTGGTTCACTATTGCATGGCGCAGCGCGGCTTTCCGGGGATTCCACTCGCCCAATACAGCCGGGAGGATATGGCGCGCGAGTCGAAAACGAAAAAATCCTGCACGCCCTATTGCACCATTTTTTGCGTTCAGAGAGTGGCCTTGCTCGACCACTTGCGCGAGCATCCCCGCCAGGCACTCGAACAGATTTTCCCGACCCGGGATGATTCTGGACACCCCAGGCGGCAGCCGCTTCCGGTTCGCGTCTTGAGCGCGCTTTTCCTGCCGTCGCATGGTGCGCTGAGCGGCCGGTTTTTCCAGAAAGCGGCTTTGCGGATTTTGAAGATTGAGTAACGGTGGCCTCGCCCGCGGGACCTCCGTTCGGGCGCCTGCGCGGACCGCTCGATCCCGTTTCTTAGTCCGGATACGGTGTTGACTGTCACGCGTGTCGCACTGTGATCGCTGAAGACCATTTCTCACCGTGAGCGACCCCACTCCCACGCGCCAGCGTCCGCGATGGCGTACGGCATTACTGAGCGCGATCGGATACGCGGTCGGCCTCGGATGCCTCATTTGGGTCTTCACCGGCGTCGAGTGGAGCAAACTGTGGCAAGAGATGAGCCACGCCCGGATCGGCTGGCTCATCGCCGCGGCTTTGCTCACGCTCCTGGCTTACGTCTATAACTCCTGGCGATGGAATTTCCTTCTCGCGCCGGTTTCCCGCCTGAAGCTCTGGCGCACCGCCCGGGCGTTTTACATCGGCCTGTTTTCCAATGAGATCCTGCCGCTCCGTCCCGGCGAGCTGATCGCCAGTTATCTCCTCGCCGGATGGAATGCGATTCCCTTCTCGGTCGTCGTCTCCTCGGTGGCTCTGGAGCGCCTTCTCGACGGCATCTCAATCGCCACGGCCTTCTCGATTGCGGCTTCGTTTCTGCCCCTGCCCCATTATCTTGTCGTCGGAGTCCGCGTGTTGGCGTGGGCCCTCGCGGGCGCGGCGTTCCTGCTGTTGATTCTGCTCTGGAAAAGGCCGCGGGGCACGCATCTCCCGCAGGGCATTCACCGCATCCTTCGCCCGGTCATCGAAGCCATGCGCCGCATGACGAATCTCCGCACGCTGTTGTTGAGCCTTGCGGCGAGCTTCGGAAATCTTGCCTTGCAGGTGCTTCCTTATTGGGCCGTCACCCGATCTTACCAGCTCAATCTCTCGGTTTGGGCGGTGGTTGCGGTGGTCATCATCGTAAGGACTGCGGTAATCCTTCCGAACGCGCCGGGGAACGCGGGGCTGCTTCAGGCAGCTTGCATCCTGGGACTCGGACTCTTTGGGGTTGACAAGACGCACGCTCTTGCCTTCGTTGCTTTGTTGTTTCTCGTCGTAGATTTGCCGCTGCTGGTGGGAGGCGCAATCGTCGCCGGGCTTTCGGGCGCGCGCATCCACGAACTGCGCCGCGCGACAGCCGGGGCTGCGCCCGTGGATTCTCCTTCGCGATGAATTCTCCTGCCGTTACCGGATGTCGAAAATGAATCCGTCCACGCGCTTCTGAGGCCCCGCGAAATCTCCGGCATAGGGCGACACCTGGTTGTTGTAAACCGCGGTGGGGTTTCGCCGATCCGTCGTGTTGATTGAGAAGAAGCCGACACGGACTTTGCGTCCCTTGAAAATCGGCGCGTGGAAGTCGCGGTAGAGGCTGAAGTCGAAAGTAAAGTAAGTGGGAAAACGCGCCTGGTCGGGCGTTCCAACGTACCTTTGAAATTGGTCAACAATCGAATATGGAAAACCGCTGTGAATGTCGAAGGCGGGGATGAACGTAAGCTTGAATGGAACGGCAAGGCTGCTGAGCATCGTGAAGCGGTCCGGCACGTCGGAGGGCAAGTTGGCGAATTCGTTCGGGTGGATGACCGGCTGCCAGAAAGCGCCGAAAAGTTCTGAAAGGGTGTTCAAATCGCCGAGGCTTTGGCTGTGCACGTACGTTGCGGTGATGCGGTCGCGCGCGTTCGGCTGGTAAACGACCGCAAATTCCAGCGCGTGATAACGCGCCGAACCGGTGTTCTGGAGAAGCATCGCTGTTCCCAACGTGGGCAAAGTCGCAGGGCTGGTCACGAAGATATTGTAAGTTGTGCTCTTGAGATAGCCGGCTCTTGCCCGGATTCGCCGAGTGATTTGCTGCTCTAATTCGGCCCGCCAGATTGTGCTGTAGGGCGTGGTACTGAATTCGGAGCAGCTTGAAAGCAGCCGAATCCCTCCCGCCGCTGCTTCTGCGCAGCGGTTGGGGTACGATACGGGAGAACCCACGGGAAGGTTTCCCGGGACTAAGTCCGTTATGACGCGCTCGGGATTCGACGCGAAGTCGGCCGCGAGCAGCGGGAAACGGTCGTAGAAAATTCCCGCGCTGGCGCGGAAAATGGTCTTGCCCTGCTTGTCCGGCGTAAAGACGATACCCAGGCGTGGCGCCGGAGCAAAATCTCTGCCGATAGCCTGGGTTGTCGCGCGAAATCCCAGGTTTACCGCGAGCCGCGTGTTGAGCGTCCACTGATCGCTCACGAAGCCCGACACTTCCGTCGCGCTCGCCCTGAGCGTGCTGCCTCCCGTAAAGTCGATTCTTTCGAGAAGGGAGTTGTTCTCGCCGAGTATTTGGATCGGGCGGGAAATGTCGGTTCCCGTATAAGCGCGCCTTCCAGCATTCGCCCCTAAAATCAGCCGGTGACGGCCATGCCAGCGCTTTTCGGGAAGCTCGATGGTTTCGCCGCCTTCCTGCTGATCGCTCAAGCGAGACCAGTCGTTGAAGTAGGAACCAGAGTACCCGACGGGCGTCACCAGCATGTCGCTTTGGCCCTGGCCGTGAACGTAATTATGCACGCCGAGCAGGTGAAACATGGTTACGAAGCTCGTGCCGGAAGCAAGCGTCAGCCGATCCGACAGCATGGTTGAAAATCCTCGCTGCCCGTAGTTTTCGGAGGCGGGTTTCGGAATGAGCGCGTCAATGTTTGCATTCGCCTGCCGCTCCGGGAAAATCTGAAAATGGCCGGTCAGAATATGGCGCTCGGAAAGCAGCGCCTGAAACGTCGTGTAGGAATTCAATCCGGTCGTCGTGGTGATGTTATTCGGCCAGGCGAGTCCGCGAACGTTTTCCCGGTTGTCCTCATAGGTGACGGCTTCCGAAAAGTTGAGTTTCCCTTTCACCAGCGGCCCGGTCAAATAAGCGCGCGGTTCGAATGATTTAGCGCCGACGAGTTGTCCGTTCTCCGCCAGAATGTGCGGAAAGATGTCGCTGAATTTGAACTTCCAATCGCTTCCGGGCGCTTTCGTGCTTACCGAGGTCAATCCCCCTACGAATCCTCCTTCCTCGGCGAAAAGCGGAGTTTCATTCACTTCGAGCGTATTAATCGCGTCCACCGGAAGATCGATGATAAACGCGCCGGTCACCGGGTCAACCGCTTCGGCGTTATCAATCGTGAACATCCCCATGCTTTCCGCCAGCCCTCCGATGTAGGTCCTGCCGTTTGGAGTGCGAATGACGCCCGCGATCAAAGGCAGCGTTTCCTGGGTTTTCTGTTCGGCGAGGGGGGCGTTCACCACCTGCTTCGCGGTCAGACGGGCGGGAGGAGCGACGTTTTGCGCGCCGGTGAGGGGCGCGGATGCATGGACTTCCACTCGCTGCCGCACCACTGAGAATCCTAGCCGAATGTTTCGAACCGTCACCTGCGAGGGTAGAATCGTGACTTTGATGGTTTCCGTTTGAAAGAGCGGAGCCGAAGCGGTCAAAGTGTAATTGCCTGGGGGAATATTCTCGATTCTATAAAATCCGCTTTCGGACGTTTCAACCTTGAACACGGAAGGCGGTGTTTGCGTCCCGGCCAGACGGATCGAAATGCCTTGAGCTTGCAAGACTCGGCCCTCCGCGCTCGTAACCGTCACGGTGCCTTGCAGGCTTGCGCCCGCAGGCTGCTGGGCAAAGGCTCCGACTGCAGCCGCGAGTGTTGCAAAAGCGGAAACCGCAAGCAGAATGGGATGCTGGGGTTGTTGGCCTCGGCGCCCGATGCGGCGCAAGAGAGAAGCGAATTGCCTTTCATGGCTCACGGGCGATTCCAACAGGACCCTGCAAAATTACTTGAACGCAAGCCGTCTCGATCCTGCAATTCGTAAACAACCAAACGCAGGAGCGCTTCCCGCGTTGAAGAGGATCCAGTCGGCGCGATAAATAGGTGTCTTAATGCATCTCGCCGAAGCCAAGCAATTGTGGAGGCTATTTTCGCTGGCGCAGATTTTCCTTCGGGGCCCGCGACGGCGCAAAGAAATGCCAGCCAAAGGTGCGCGAATGCCGGCGAAGAGCTGTCCGGGGAATTTGCAGCGCCTCGCAAACATCCTTGACGGAAGCGCCGCGGGCGCGATGGCCGGCAATCTGCCGGGGCAATTCCATTTCACGTTGAACGACGCTGCTATAGAATCGCTCGAGTTGACGCGTTGCTCCCATCCAGCTCCATCGTTCCGCTTCGCGGCGAGCCTGCGCTCCAAGCCGGCGTCGGCAGGCTGAATCGCTGAGCAATGCCTTGACAGCGGCGACTGCGTCCGATGGGTTCGCCGGGTCGTAAAGGCGGCCCGTCACGCCATCTTCAACGGCGTCCGTAATCCCTCCCGCGTTCGCCGCGACCGGCGGGCAGCCAGCCGCCATCGCTTCGAGCAGGACCAATCCCAGCGTTTCCGTGCGGGAAGGCATCACGAAGACATCCGCTGAGGCGTAGGCGGAAGCAAGCTCTTCGCCTCTCAAATAGCCCGCGAAATACGTGGGCGTACCGGCAAAGACTTCCTCAAGCCGCGCCCGATTGGGACCGTCCCCCACGAGCGCCAGCCGCGTGCCCGGCAAAGCCTCCAGCAAGGGCCGGCATCGCTCAATCTCTTTTTCGGCCGACAGCCGCCCGACGTAAATCAGGAGCTTCTCTTCGGGATGTCCCTGCGTGAGACGCGCACGCATCTCCTCTGATGCGCGCCGGGGGTGAAAGAGTTGTGTATCCACGCCCCGCGGCCAAAGCTCGACACGCCGCACGCCGCGGTCTTCGAGAAGCTCTTGCATGGCGCGCGAAGTCACGAGGGTCATGTCCGCCCGGTTGTATAATCCCCGGATTCCGTTCCAAGCAATCCCTTCCAGCCGTCCCATGCCATAGTAGTGGAGATACTTTGGAAGCTGCGTGTGATGGGAGACGACGAGCGGGACTTTATGAGTTTTGCTGTAATAGAAAGCTGAAAGGCCAAGCAGGACCGGTTGCACGGCGTGAATGATGTCCGGCCGGAATTCAGTAAGGATTTTCCCGACCGAGGGGCGCGGAATGGCCGCCTTGATTTCCGGGTAAAGCGGAAAGGCAAATGCCGGAACACCGTAAACGCGCGCTCCGTCGAATTCTCCGGCGCCGCCTTTGGGCGCAATCACCAGCAACGTGTGTCCCATCTGGTGCAAAGGAGGAATCGTGTGCGAAAGGCGCGTCGCAATTCCGTCCGTCCTTGGCAGGAACGTCTCGGTGAAGATCGCAATGCGCATGGGTCGTTCAGGCGCAGGGATTGGGGACGCCTGGGAAGCCGGGGAAGAAGCGACGGTCAAGCTTCACCTCCGCAACATCTGGCTTCCGACGCTCTTGTTTTCATCAGGCCGTTCGTTCTTCCCGGTCTCAAGGTGTCAAAGAAGTCCGCGGAATGTTTCGGTGCAGAACCACCTCTTGAGCGATTCGGAAGACTTTCAATGCCGATTGGGTTGAATGGCTACGGCGCTATCTTGTCCTTGCCCCACTTGTCGCATGGGCCAGGAAGCAAGATCATTCTCCGCACGAAGCGACAGGAGCCACCCCAGGATGGGCCGGATAAAGTCGCTGCCGACCGCAATCGTCGTTTTGACGGCCGGCCAAATCCATATCGGAGGAGCGTTCGCATCCCAACGGTGGGAGAGCGATTCCCAGCCGTCGCCATCAACGTTGGCGAAAATACGGTCGGTGAACCGCCGTTGTCCCTCTGGATAATGCGGATAGTTGCGGAGCACGTCGCGCGCCTGCGCCAGCTTCCGCAGCGTGACCGATTCTTCATAGCTGTTCATGACGACCACGCAGTTCCGCCGCTGGACGCGGACTTCTTCGACAAATTCCCCCCAGCTTTCCCCGTGCGTCAAGTTCACGACGGTGTTCGGCATGCAGCCGTGCCGGTCGCCGCCTGCTACCACCGGAAGATCGATTTCTTCCGCCATCTCGAGCGTCTCGCGGTTCTCGCTGCACGGGCGGATACCGTTGAATTCGACAGCATGAATCCATTGCCGGCACTTTGCCATGAATTCCCGCAGGGTCGCGCGATGCCTCTCGATATCCACCCAAGCGAAGTTCGCCCAGGGATGATTCAAAACGACCAGAACCTCGGGAAAACTATCGAGAAACGCGAGGACTTCGTTGAGCTTGCCTTCATCAGGGGTCGCCGTGTAAAGCGCCAGCTCCTTCATAACCTCGGCGGCGCGGTCCGCCGGCAGATGGTGCACGCCGATGTGAAAGACGTTGCCCGCAAAAGGCATGCTCCACTCGGCGGAGATCGCGGCGTCGGCGGAAATGGGTTGCGCCCGCAAGAAAACCCCTGCGGTGATCGAGTCGTGGTCGGTGACGGAAACCAACGGCTTCAAGTTGAGATGCTTCTCAATCTGCCCTGCTTCCGAAGCATAGACCATGCTGGGGGAAACGGGCGGCGTCCAGTATGCGCAGCGGAAATCGACCGCCTTGCCATGGTAACTTTCGTATCGTTTCATCTCGGCCTGGAACCACCGGCTGATCAACGGTACTCGATGGACATCGAGAAAATAAGGCAGAAAATCAAGACTTTCTCTGGAATGAAATGAATGACTGTGCAGTGAGACTGCCGTCCGAAACTCCGGAGTAGCTCCGGCAGCTTCGGACTGCTTCTGAACGCGTATTAGGGCTCGCTTCAAAGCGACACCTCCCGTTTTTGATGGCAGCGTGAACAGCCCGACAGGCCATGTTCGACTCTCCCGCGAAGCGACCGCGCACATCACGGCCTGCGGGGGGCATCCCTGCAGCCGCGCTTTTACTCTAGCAGGTTAAGCGCGGCCGGGCAATAACTTGGAGATTAAAACAAGATTAAATTTCAGTACAGACCCATGAGCCGGGGATAAAAGCCATCGGTTAACGCGCGAGCGAAGGGATAGGCTAAAATGAACGCATGGCAAAGCAGCGTTTCACCGTCGGGGATTTCTTCAGGCTGGTCCCCCACTTCCTCACCGCGTACGTGGGCGGCTGGTTGCTGATGTTCTCGGATCTGTTCAGGAAACGCCTCCGCCGGAATGACTCCCACAGATAACTTTGCGCCTGGCTTTCGCCGTTGCCTAGGTTCGGGAACGGAACAGCTTTCTGCGTTACCGCCGAGTTGGTTGCAGTTCGTCAGAGCCGCGCAGCGCGAACTCATCGCCTTCATGAAGGTCTCCAAAAACCTCGACGAGGTTGCCGGCGTTCAACCCTGTTTTCACGTTCACCCATTCGGTCCTGCCGTTGCGCCCGCGGATGACAAAATTCGATTCCATCGTGCGCGTGACGGCCGAAGCAGGAACAAGGAGGGTGGGTTGAGTGCGCTTGACGGGAAAGGATACCGTCGGAAACATGCCCGGAGCGAGGTTTTCATCAAGATTCGCTACGTCGAGTTCGACTGGCATGGTGCGAGTCTTCGCTTCCAATGCAGCGCGAGTGTCAGAGGAGGCTGAACAGAACTTGGCGAAACTGCTGTTTCATCTTCCTTGCCCCTCCAAAAATCTCTGCCCAAAAAATCTTCGGCTCGAACATACTTCTTAAAAACCGTCGTATCGAATTTACCCACACCCCACCTTACGCTTCACTCCGCGAAGCGTGGCTGAATTTTTCTGAAACCAAACTTGTCTCTTGTATGGTGCGGAAGGGGGGACTCGAACCCCCACGGTCTTGCGACCGTCAGCCCCTCAAGCTGGTGCGTCTGCCAATTCCGCCACTTCCGCAGTTTCGATCCCTCGAGCGCATGCGATGGGCCGGAACTTGAGCTTCCGCTCGCATTCACGCCCAGGAACACTCGCCGGATATTGGGCAAGCCGCGCCAATCACGTTAGCATGAGCATGTCCGAAACGCAATTCGGCTTTTGCATTTCGAGCCGTGCCGTTCGCTTCGCGTGGGCGCAATTCCGACGCGGAGCCAGCGGCTTTTTCCCAAATCAGTGAAGATGCCGCCACGGAGCGCGAATTTGTTATAATCAGGCGTTCGCCGGGCGGGAAGGAAACCTTCTCCTGCGCCCGGTTTCCAGGAAATGAAGTTGCGTTCGGACGGCGCAACAAGGAAGGAGTGAGCCTGCGGTGGTTCGCGACACTCTGGTTTGTCTATTGGCGGGCGGAGCAGGCGAGCGGCTGTACCCCCTCACACGCGACCGCGCCAAACCTGCGGTTCCGTTCGGCGGCAATTACCGCATCATTGATATCACGCTTTCGAATTGCCTCAACTCCAACCTGCGCCGCATTTTCGTCATCACGCAGTACAAATCCCTCTCGCTCAACCGGCACATGCGCGAAGGCTGGAGCATGCTGCCGAGCGAGCTAGGCGAATTCGTTCAAGTCCTGCCGCCCATGCAGCGCGTGAGCGAATCCTGGTATCGAGGCACAGCGGACGCCATCTACCAGAACCTCTATTCAATCGGCAGCGAGCCCTGCAACTACACGCTCATTCTTTCCGGCGACCACGTTTACAAAATGGATTATCAGCGGATGCTTCGGCAGCATTTGGATTCGGCCGCGGAAGCCACGATCGGCGTTATTGAATTCGATCTCGCTGAAGCCACTCGCTTCGGCGTGGTCGAACTCGACAACCAATCGCGCATCATCGGCTGGCAGGAAAAACCGCAGGATCCCAAGCCCTCCCCGCACAATGGGGAGAAATGCATGGTCTCAATGGGGATTTATTGTTTTAACCGTGAATTGCTCCTTCGAGCCGTCTCGGAAGACGCCGAAAACGCAGAGTCAAGCCACGATTTCGGAAGAGATATTATTCCGCGGCTCATCGAAAAGCATCGCATTTACGCCTACAACTTCGTGGATGAAAACCGGAAAGAAGCTCTCTATTGGCGGGATATCGGAACCATCGAAGCCTACTACGAAGCGAACATGGACCTGATCTCCGTCAACCCCGTGTTCAACCTCTACGATGCGCACTGGCCCATCCGCACGTATCAGCGGCAGTATCCGCCAGCCAAATTCGTGTTCGCGGAAGAAGGGCGGCGCATGGGCATCGCGGTGGATTCGATGGTATCGATGGGCTCGATCATTTCCGGCGGGCGCGTGACCCGCTGCATCCTCTCACCCGATGTCCGCGTCAATAGCTATACCGACGTCGAAAGCTCCATCATTCTGTCGCACGTCAATGTCGGGCGGTATTCGCGCATCCGCCGCGCCATCATTGACCGCCACATTGACATTCCGGAACACACCGAAATCGGCTACAACCTGGAAGAAGACCGTAAGAAATATCACGTTACTGAAGGCGGCATTGTCGTCGTCGTCCCGGAGCAGCGCATGTTCGAAGAGCCCGATTAAGCTCCGGTTCGCCTCGCGGCGACCGAGCTTTCAGGACGCCGGCACGGTGAACGGCTGAGCAAGCGTAAAGTCAAGCTCCGTTTCACTCGGAATGTGAACTTGCGGGCCCTTCGTCATCACCTGAAGGGCGCCCGCGCCTCCTGCGCCGACCGCTGCGCCGATGGCCGCGCCTTTCCCGCCTGCGGCAATCGCGCCGATCAGCGCGCCGACCCCCACACCGATGCCCATGCGCTGGGCCGTTTGCGTACTCCGTGATTTCGCGGCAAGCTGGTAGTCGCTCGTCACGATGGGAATCACCCGGTTATTGATGTCAATGCCCGTCAATTCGAGGCGCAACTCCGACTTCCCCATCATTTTTCCCGACTGCGTCGCTTGCGTCAGATGTCCATAGACCATGGCATCTTTGGGAGCGACGACCGTGCCGCTGCCGATCACGAGCGGTTGAGCAAGAGTTGCCTGGAACTTGTCGCCCGCGTGGTTCGTTGCGGAGTCAATGGTGGTCATCATGCGAACAATCAAGTGGGTTCCCGCAGGAACTGTGACGTTGCTGACGGTCGGGCCGGGATTGCTCGGGACAGCCCCCGGCGCGGCCGTGGTTCCGGTCGTCACATTGGTCGCCGGCTCACTGGCAGCCGGCGCGGCGGTTCCAGGAGCAGAAGGAGCCATCGGGCTTGCCGGGGCCCCAGTCGCGGCCGGCGTCGCCGACGGCGCGCTGCTTGGAGCCGGCGCGGCGATCGGTGCGGTTGCAGGAGGCGGAGCGGTCGGAGCATTCGAATTCACACCATTCGACGACAGGTCAATCAGGATGATGTCAGAGACAGCGTATTGCAAGACTTTGCCGTTCACCATGAAATTCACGGTCTCTGATGTCCCGCCGAGATAGTTGCCTTGAAAGACCGTTCCGTTCCTGAGTTCAAGGCTCGCGCCGTGCGCCGCGCAAATCACAAGCGGAGACAGCAGAAACACGGCAGCCAAACCCGTTCTATAAATCCAATGTCTCATCGCTGACCCTCCTTGCTCGTTCCCTGGGAGAAATCTCCAGGTTGGAGTCGAGTCAATTGTAAATCAGTTCCGCGCTCGATTTGACATCATTTTGAACAGTCGGGATGGCCGGAAGCGGCGAAACCGGCATCTCGCCGCGGCCCCGTCTCTCGATCTCCGTTCAAACGGGAGATAATTGACTTTGTGTGCTGCGTTATGAAACATTCAGGTCGGCAGTGGCGGCAAAACACTCGCAACTTACGAGCGCGCGAGAGGCTTTTCGCACCCGCATGGAAGCGGAAGGCGCCGCCGAAGTCTGGAAAAATTTCTCAGGCCAGATCGCAGCCGTGCTTTCGGGCGGCGGAGCGCGCGGCGCTTACGAAGTCGGCGCGCTCCTCGCCTTTCAGGACGCCCGTCTCCCGACCCATATCATGGCTGCCAGTTCGGTGGGCAGCATTAACGCGGCCAGCTTCGCCGCGCGGGCGGAAGGAAATGTCGGCAATGCCGAGCACCTGGCGGCTTCCTGGAAAGGTCTGACACCCCCTCAAGTCGGCATCGAATGGACGCGATATCTTTGGGTGCTCGTTGGAATCATTGCGGCTTCGGCCGGTTTCGGCAACTTTATCCGCTACGAACTGGAGCTTCGCCACATCACGCTCGCGATGCCCGATCCCGCGCTCACGTGGATCGCTCTCGGCGTTGCCGGATGCGCGGTGCTCATCTTTTACGACCGCCTTCCTTATCTCGGCTATGTTCTTCGCAATGCGCTCCATCGAACCGTTTGGGAGCCCGATCGCGAGAAAATCAATCAATCCTTGATCGCCAATTTCCTCGTCTTTGCCTCGATCGCGGTCGTTTGCTGGTCGCTGCATCTGTTCCGGCAAGTCATGCGCCTGGCGCGGGCCGATCTCCCCGCCGCCGGCCTTTTCGCGGTGGCCATCGTCCTCATTGCCGCGCTGATTGTCTTTCTGCGTGCGCGCTTCCGCCATCATGCGAGCGCCCAAACGCACCGCTTGCTGCGCTTGCCCCTGCGCTCGGGATTGTTTCAAAACTTCGAGCGGGAGCGATTTCTCCGCCAGCGCATTTCAATGGAGCGCTTGCGCGCTTCCCCCATTCGAGTCATCTTCACGGCCACCGACCTCTCGACCGGTGAGGCAAAGTTCTTCTCAAACAAGCCTCCCGAGGAGCTGGCGCGCGGTCCGGGCGCCGACGAAAAATTCGCGCTCAAGGAAGTCGCGCTTCCGGTGGACCTGATGCGCGCGATCCTCGCCTCGTCCGCGCTGCCCATCGTCTACGAACCGATGCCGGTGGACCAGCGGCTTTACTTCGACGGCGCCATCGTCACCAATCAGCCCATTCGCCCTGCCGTGCGCCTCGGAGCTGACGTGCTCTTCATCATCATGATGGATTCGCCGCACGAAGCCGAGCCACGCGCCGAAACCTTCATTGACGTCGGTCTGCGTGCGCTCGATTTTCTGCTCGCGCAAAATCTGACCACCGATCTCCGGACGCTGGCCCTGGTGAACGGCATGTGCGAAAGGGTCTCGCGCCAGTTCGGATTCAGCCCCGAAGAAGTGGAAGTCGACTTCGGTGCGCGGCATTACCGTTACGTGCGCGCTTACACCATCCGGCCGCATGAGCTTTTGATCGGAACAGCGCTCGATTTCAACCGCGAGACCATCGAGCCGGCGACGCTCCGCGGCTATCAGGATGCTTCCGCGCAGATCGAAGCTTTCCTCGCCTACGCGCGAGAGAAGCCACGTTTCGTTTACCGTCGGCATCATCTCCTTCTCACGCCGGAGCACAAGCCCCCAACCTGACGCCGCGTTCGAGAGGCCCACTCGCCGCCGCTCGGAGGCTCGATGCCGGCTGCATAAGCAACTCTGCCGGCAACCTGATAAAATGCTGGTCTATGGACACCCTCAATCATTTCCGCGAGTTTTTCGACTATGATCACTGGGCCAATCGCGAGGCGCTCGAGAGCCTGGCGAGCCTCGAGCCGGGCAAATCCGAGTGCCCGCTCCAGCTCCTGGGCCACGTCATTGGCGCCGAACGCCTTTGGCTGCAACGCTTTGATACCGCCGCTCCGTCTGCCCTTCCGTGGCCGGCGATCACGGGCGATGAAGCCGGACCGGCGATTGACGAAATCTACGCACAGTGGCGCGTGACGCTCGACCGAATGGAGCGAGAAGGCCTCGACCGCGACCTCAGTTACCGCAACACGAAAGGAGTTGAATTTAAAACGCCGATTCGCGACGTTTTGACTCACTTGGTGATGCACTCGGCTTATCATCGCGGCCAATTGGCCGCCGCTGTTCGTGCCGCTGGCGGCAAGCCGGCTGCGACGGATTACGTCGCCTGGGTGCGCAAGGGTAAAAAACCGTGAGCGGCGCGAACCTCCGGAGGAACGCCGCGATCTCAAAAGCGCAAGTTTCCTTTTGCAAAAATAGCGGACTTACGGCTATGATGCGTGTTAACGAGCGTGCCGACGCGCCGCGGGCTGGCGAATTCCACGGGCGGCAGCGGCGTGCAGGCTCGATTTTCCAGGAGGCCTAATGAAAAGACTCTTGGTATTGGCGGCGGCGACGATTCTTCTTGGAGCGCCGCTTTCGTTGCGGGCCAGGTCGCGGGAGATGCTTCGCCTCATAAAGCAGCAGAAGGCGGAGCAGCAGGCGTTGAAGCTCAAGGAAAAGTATCAGAATGAATTATTCCGGCGCGGGTCCCTTTCGAAAGCGATGCGCATCCAGATGAAGCACGAATTGCAGCGCGAAAAGCGTGAATTGCGCGAGCGTCAGAAAGACGAGCGGCAAAAAATGAAAGACCAGGAAAGAATGATGAAGGAGTCGTCGAAGGAGCTGCAACCCTAAGCGACGCCGCCTGTCCCCGCCCTCGCGCCGGCTGATGCGCCGCGATCATCCCGACTACGCCGGCAGGGAGGCTTCCTCAAGCACTTTCGGCGCCAGCTTCCGAGGCCAGCCATGAAATGGGTTTTCCGCGCGTTTGCCCTTTCAATTCTTCTTCCCATCGCAGCCGGTGCACAGAACCGCCCCACGCTTCATCGCTCTCATGAGACGGAATACGGCCCGAATACTTCTTCCACCACGAACGCTCAAATGCTCGCCCGGATTCATACGATCTATCTGGAACCGATTGGACACGATTTGAGCCGGACGATGGCCGCGGGACTCAAGACGCTGGGGTGGGTGCGCGTCGTGACGTCGCGGAGCAAAGCAGATGCGGTGCTGAGCGGCACATGCTTTGACGCGCGCCATTTGAAAATCGTGCATTCGGAGGTCTACCTCAACAATCGCCGTTCGGGCGCCGCGATCTGGGAAGATGAAATTCGCGTTCCTTATGGTCCGCCGCCGCTTGCGCAAGTCGTGGACCAAAGCGCCCGTGAACTCGTAGCTCACTTGCAGGAGAGCGTTCGAAAGGCCCGCGGCGGCCGCTAGTCCCGCGACTGTTCGTGCTCGGCCGCCGCTCCAATCTCCTTCGGCTGAAGGATTCCCTTTGCCCTTCAAGCTCGCGCCCGGTAGTGCTCGCTCCGCCACCGAACGAATAAAGCTGCGGTCCTTTCAAAATCGTGATATGAAAACGCTTTTGAAGATTGACCAGGAATGTTTCCCTCCCGGCGTATCCTACAATCTCGAAGAGTTGACCGAATTCGTGCGGCATCCATCAAGCCGGACCTGGGTGGTCGAAGCGGAAGGCGCCGTGGGCGGATTTCTCATCGCTCATCGCGATTCGCCCGCGTCGGCGCACATCATCACCATTGACGTTCTCGAAAAATGGCGGCGACAGGGCATGGGCAACCTCTTGATATACGTGGCGGAAAATTGGGCGATCCGCCGGGGCCTCCGGCGGATGGTGCTCGAAACGAGTGAACAGAATTCCGCCGCGCAGCGCTTTTATAGAGCGCGCGGCTACCGGCACGTCCGCACAATTCCCCATTATTATTCAGACGGTTCCGCGGCCTGGGTGATGACCAAGGATTTCGATGCCGCGCGGTAGGGCGCAGCCTCCGCCGGGGCGAATTCGAGGGCCGTCGAAACGAAGGCGGCCGAGCGCGATTATGCTCAGGCGGGAACAGCTACGGGCGTAAGTTCCGCATCTGCCAATTTCACGGAAACCAGTTTAGAAACGCCGGGGTCTTCCATCGTCACACCGTAGATAGTGTGCGCGATTTCCATGGTGCGCTTGTTGTGGGTGATGATGATGAACTGCGTATGAAGGCTCAGACGATGGATGAGCCGCGTGAAACGCTCGATGTTCGTCTCATCGAGCGGAGCATCCACTTCATCGAGAATGCAGAACGGGCTCGGGGCATAACGGAAAAGCGCGATGAGGAGCGATAGCGCGGCGAGCGCCTTTTCCCCGCCCGAAAGCAGCAGCACGTTCTGCAGGCGCTTCCCGGGCGGCTGCGCCACAATGTCGAGGCCGCTTTCCGGATCGCTCTCGTCCGTCAGGCGAAGCTCGCCCACGCCTCCGTCGAAAAGCGTGCGGAAGGATTCCGCGAAATATTCATTGATCTTTCGAAACGCGTCGAGGAATTGCTGGCGCGACGTAAGGTCAATTTCGCGGATAGCTTTCGCGGTGTCTTCGATCGAGGCGAGCAAATCCTGCCGCTGCGTTTCAAGGAACGTATAACGCTCTTCGGCGTCGCGCAGTTCCTCAAGGGCCATCATGTTGAGGGGGCCGAGATTTTCGATTTTGGTCTTCAGCTCGCGCGCCTCGATATCCGCGGCGGCGAGGGCGTCGCCCGAAAGAATGGATTCAGCGGGCAATTCCGCGGCGAGCGCGGCGGGTTCCATCGCCAGCGTTTCGCGGCACTCGTGCGCCGCGTGGCCGTAATCCGATTCGACCCGCGCCTGCGCGATCTCGCATTGTGAGCGCTTTTCGCGCAGCCTTTCGAGCTCAGCGCGCGCGCGATCGAGCTCCGGCGCAATCGCGTCGCGCCGCATTCGCGCCTGCTGGAGCTCCTCATCGAACCGCGCGAGGGATTCTTGCGCCGACTGGCGCTCGATTTCGCCCGCTTCCAGCCGTTCGCGGGATGCCTTAATCTCTTCCGCCAGCTCGCTCCGGCGTGCCTTCCATGCCCCGAGCTGTTCACGCGCGCGCACCGCCTGCGAGCGTGCTTCGGCGATTTCCGCGCCCAGCCTTTCACGCTCCGTCGCCATTGCCCGCGCCCGCTCGTCGAGCGCGCTCATCCGGGCCATCGCGCGCGCCTGTTCCTCCGCCCCGTGGGCAAAAGATCCGCGCAGCTCTCGCAAGGACTGTTCGAGCGCGCTGATGGCGCTCTCGCGCGCGGAGCGCTCGCTCGTAACAGCGTCGAGCCGGCCGCGCAACCGCTCGCGGCGAGCCGCAATGCTTTCGGCCTCCGCGTCGAGCCGAACCTTTTCAGAATCGAGCTGCGCGATCTGCCGCTCCGCCCGTTCGACGGCTTCGTGCGTCTGGCGCACCTTCTCATCCGCAAGGAGCGTCGTCTTTTCTGCCTCCGCTTTCGCCGCCGTATTGTGGTCGAAAACCTCTTTGCAGCGTGCTCCCGCTTCGAGGGCGCCGGCAAGCGCTTTTTCACCCGCCTCGATTGCGGCTTCGAGCTCCGTGCCGCGCCGCTCGAGTTCTCGATGATCTCGCCGCAGCGCGAGCGGACCCGCGCTCACGCCCTTGCCACCCGCCACCAGCCTGTGATGGTAATGCTCGCCGCTCGGCGTGAGGAAATGATGTTCCGGATAGGACTTAGCCAGCCGCTCGGCCGCCGCCGAATTTTCGACGAGATAGGCCTTCCCGAGCGACGGCAGGGGCAAATCGCCGTTGAGTCCAAGCCTCGGTTCAAACCGGATCAAATCGCGCACCGGAGCGATAACGCCGGCTTCGCGCGCTGCTGCGTCCTGATGTCCGTTCGCGTGGCCGTCCGGGCCGGTTCGCGTGACGAAAAACATCGAGCGGCCAGCGCCCTCCTGCCGTAACAGCGCGATCGCGCATTGCGCCTCCGCATGCGCGCCGACCACCACGCACTCGAGTTCCGCCTTCAGAAATTCCTCGACCACTTCTTCATAGCCGGGTGAAACCTCGACAAAATCGGAAAGCAAGCCCATCGGCTGGAAGCGGTGACCATTCTCGCCGATTTCGGACGCCAGCAACCGTCGAACGCCGTCCGAAGTGTAAGCGTGACGGCTCAGCGTGGATTCAAGGGTCTGCTTCCGGGCGAGGACCGCGGAAAATTCCTGCCGCAACGAATCGAGCTCCGCGCGCGTGCGAGTTTCTTCAGCGCGCGCCGCTCCGAGCGCGGCCTCGGCGCGAGCGAGCGCCTCGGCCAGCTCCGACCGGGACTGTTCTCTTTCAAGACGCTCGCGCGTGAGCCGGTCGAATTCCGCTGCGGCCAGCCCGCGTTCCGCTTCCGCAGCCATTCGCACGGCGGAGTCCCGCGCGGCTTCGCGGCCGAGAGCCGCCGCCATTTCTTCGGCCTGGCTGATTTGATTTCTGAGTTCGGAGGACTCATTCAGCGCTACAAGCAATCCCTGCCGCGCCGCCTCGAGAGATGCTTCATTGGTCCTGATTTGCTCGTCCAAATGCGCCTGCTCCCCGGTGATGCGCCGGGTGTTTTCGCGAGCCGCCAGAAGCTCCTGCTCGAGCGCCTTCCCTTCCCGGTCGCGCTCTTCCGCGGCGCCCGCAAGCGCGGCGGTGCGCCGGTCGAACTCTTCAGCGGCGCGTTCGCCTTCGTCCGACCGCGCTTCGAGGTGCGCGATCTCCTGGGCCGCCTGCTCGATCCGCGATTCCATCCGCTGCCGGTCGAGCGCAGCCTGTGCGAGCGCTTGCTGGAGCCTTTCGGTTTCCTTTTCAAGCTGCTCGCTTCGCGCGGTGAAAGATTTCTGCTCTTGTTCGAGCCCGGCCAATTGCTCCGCCGATTCGCGGAGCGCCGTTTGCGCGGCTTCGAGTTCCAGCGTAAGCCTGCTTCGCCTGCCTTCGAGCTCCGCCAGTCGCGACGCGACAAGAACCCGTTGCCGCGCCTGCCATTCCGAGTGCAATTCCTGGTAGCGGCGGGCTTTTGAAGCCTGCCGCTTGAGCGAATTCACCTGTTTCGTGACTTCGAGAAGGATGTCCGTGATCCGGGAAAGATTGCCGCGCGCCGACTCGAGCTTCAATTCCGCGGCTCGCTTGCGCGCCTTGAATTTCGAGACGCCCGCCGCTTCCTCGATAATCAGCCGGCGGTCGGAAGGTTTTGAACTCAGGATCTGCCCGATTCGCCCCTGCTCGATGATCGCGTAGGATTCCGGCCCAAGCCCCGTTCCCATGAAGAGGTCCTGGATGTCGCGCAATCGCGCCGTCTCGCCGTCAATCAGATATTCG
This sequence comes from Acidobacteriota bacterium, assembly GCA_021828285.1. Taxonomy (GTDB): domain Bacteria; phylum Acidobacteriota; class Terriglobia; order UBA7540; family UBA7540; genus JAKASG01. The sequence goes on from JAKASG010000006.1 coordinate 25,121, forward strand.
CTTTCGCCCGAGCGGAAAAGGCGCCGCGTGACGGTCACCCGCGTGCGCTTCGCGACGGTGGAGGGTTCGGGCGCGGCCTTCGCGCTTGACTCATCCAGGGATTCGTCGCCCTGCACTTCCGCGGCCGGCTCGGACAGGAGCGGCGCGGGCGCGAGACCGGCGGCTTCCGCATCGGGGTCCATGAGCGTCAAGCTCACTTCGGCAAGGCTCGTCGGAAAACGGCTGCTCGTGCCGTTGAAAATCAAATCCGTCATCCGCTCGCCGCGCAAAAGTCGCGGGCTTTGCTCGCCCAGCACCCAGCTCATTGCATCTGATAAATTGGATTTTCCGCAGCCGTTCGGCCCGACCACCGCGACGGTCCCTTGAGGAAATTCGAGCCGCGTGCGGTCCGCAAACGATTTGAAACCGTTGATTTCCAGCCGTTTGAGTTTCAGCAAAATTCTTGCCTCCGGCCCGCTCTTGCGGCGCCGAATGCCGCCGCAGAGCGTTTGCCCTGCTGCTTGGATATTATGAAGCGCGCCCGGCGCGGAAGGTTTCCAAAGGATCCCGATCCCGCCTGTGGCAAGCGTTTCGTTCGCCGGAATGGGCGCAATAAAGGCAGGCTGACGCGAAGCTCCCCTCGAGCTCGATTGCACGGTACCACGGAACCCGGGGCTTGTAAAGCGAAAAAACACTATCCGAAGGGTTGCAGATGCAATTGCTACCACATGTGGTGGTCGGCTCGCCACGGCAGGGCGGCTCCCGAAGATTGATGTCAAATCCCCTTTTCTCCATCCCTGAAATTTCCTGCTTCCGAATTTCCGCATCGAGCCCCCCAAGGCCGCATACCGGATTTCGAACTCTTCTTCCTGCTGTTGCGGCGCGGAGGGAGCCTGACATATAATTTCTAAGGTCATTTGCATGGAGACTCTGAATAATGTTTAGAGCTTTGCGCCGCCGGAAAAAACTGTTCAAGTGGATTTTGGCCAGCGCGCTCGGGGTGGTGTCGGTTGGCATGGTGCTGATGCTGGCGCCGCTTCCGAACCTCAACAACACACTGACAAGCGCGCAATCATCCACGCTCGCTAAGGTCGGCAGTGAGACCATCACGGCGAATCAGCTTCAACGGATGATTGAATCGCAGATGCGCAACTCGCAATACGGTTACGATCCGAGCCTCATTCCGGCTCTTGCGACACCCATGCTCGACCAGATGGTGATGCAAAGCGCGCTCATCTACGAAGCGAAGAAGATGGGCCTCGAAGTGACCCGCGAAGAAATCTACCAGGCGCTTCAAAGCTTCGCCTGGCTGTATCCGGGCGGGAAGTATGTGGGCGCCGATCGAGCGGGCGCGCTCATCCAGGAGGAAACCGGCGAATCGCCGCAGCAATTCGAAGCCGACCTTTCGAATCAGCTTCTGGTCAACAAGCTTCGCGCCGCGGTTTCGGACGGCGTGGCCGTCACTCCGGCGGAAATTCAGGAGTCCTTCATCCGGCGCAACACGAAAGCGAAAATCGAATACGTCAGCTTTGATCCGAGCAAACTGCTCAGCGCGGTCAAGATTACTCCCGCGGCGCTGGCCGCCTACTTCGCCAAGAACCAGGCGCAATATAAAGTTCCTGAAGAACGCCAGGTTCGCTACGTCCTGATTGACGCTGATCACGTGCAGCCGATGGTCAACGTCACGGATCAGCAGGTCAAGCAATATTACACGGACCACATTGACGATTATCAGGTTCCCGACCGCGTGAAAGTGGCCGACATCCTTTTCAAGACCATGGGCAAGACTCCCGCGGAAATCGCGGCCGTCACGAAGCTCGCGCAAAACGTTCTCGCGCAAATTCATGCCGGAGCACAATTCAGCGCGATGGCCCAGAAATACTCCGAAGACCCTTCCGCTTCGAACGGCGGAATGATCGGCTGGATCATTCACGGCCAGGCTGTCCGGCAATTCGAAGACACCGCGTTCGCGATGAAGCCCGGCCAGGTGAGCGGCTTGGTCACGACAAGCTACGGAATTTACATCATCAAGGTCTTCGACAATCAAAAGGCGCACCTTGAAACCTACGATGAAGTGAAGGATGCCATCCGAACGTCGCTCGTCCGGCAGCAGACGGCCGATACCGAGCAAAAGCTCGCGAACCAGCTTCAGGCGCAAATGTCCGTCCATCCAGAGCAATTCGAAGCGATTGCCAAGAAAGCCGGTCTGACGGCGAAAGAGTCGCCGCTCTTCAAAATGAACCAGGCGGTTCCGGATTTCGGCACGAGCCAGACATTCCAGAATCTCGCCTTCCAGCTCGAGTTGAACCAGGTGGGCCAGCCAATCGACGTGCCCAAAGGCGAAGCTGTCGTCCAGGTCGTTAAAATCGTTGCGGCGCACGTCCCTCAGCTCGCGGAAGTTCAGCCCGACGTCGAAGAAGATTACCGCGCCGCGCAATCGAAAGTCCTTGCGGTTGAGAAGGCGCAGGCATTTGCCGCTGCGGCCGCCAAAGGCAACTTCGATCAGCTCGCCAAAGCGCAGGGCTTAAAGGTCGAGCAGAGCAAGGATTTCACGCGCTACGATTTCGTGAACAACGTCGGGCCGGGTTCGTCGCTCGCAGCAGCCTTTACGCTTCCGGTCGGCGCAACGAGTGGCCCGATTTCCGGGCAGAACGGCCAGGTCGTTTTTCGAGTCGTTTCGCACACGCCGGCGAATATGGCGGACCTGCCCGCGCAGCGAAGCCAACTCGCCGAGAATCTTCTTCAGACGAAACGCGAGCTGGCGTTTGAAATTTTCCAGCACAATCTCAAGCAGCAGTTGCTTCGCAGCGGCAAGCTCCAGTTGAACCGGGCCGCGCTCGCCCAGTTTCTGGCAGCCTATAGCAAGTCCTGATTTGCCTCATGCCTCGCCTGACCAAACTTTCTCCCGAAAAGGCCGCACCGGAAGCGCGCCGAACGCTCGAAGGATTTCTGAAAGAGCGCGGCAACATCCCCAACATGTTCCGCACCGTCGCCCATCGCGGCGAAATTCTGACGACGATGACCGCGCACTTCAACACCGTGATGGCCAAAGGGACGGTCGAGCGCAAGCTCAAGGAAATGATTTCCGTGCGCGTCTCTCACATCAACCTTTGCAAGTATTGACTGAACTCGCACACCGCCTTGGCAAGGCGGTTCGGAGCAAGCGAGGCGGAAATGCAGGCGCTCGAATCAGGCGACCTCGCGGTTTTTGCGCCCCGCGAGCGGACGGCGCTCGAATTCGCCGAGCGCCTCACACTCGACTCGAACAACATCAGCGACGGCCTTTTTGCGCGCCTCCGCGAGCATTATGACGAGGGCGAAATCATTGAAATCGCCGCCGTCGCCGGTCTCTTCAATTACTTCAACCGCTTCAACAACGCGCTCCAAATCGAGCCGACGACGTGACGCTCGGCCGCGTGGAACGTGTCGCGGCCATCGTCTGCCTCTGCGTGCTTGACCCGGCGCGTCGCTCTCTTTCATAATGCCCCAGGGCTCGGCAAATCTTCCAAGGGGATGACTCGTGCGGACTATTCGAAAAGCGGCAGTGCTCGGCGCGGGAACGATGGGCGCGCGCATCGCCGCGCATCTCGCGAACGCCAATCTCCCGGTTGACTTGCTCGATCTCGTTCCTTCGGAGCCTTTGCCCGCCGAACACACCCAGGGATTGACCCTCAAGAATTCTGCCGTCCGCAATCGCCTGGCGCAAGCCGGCCTTGATGCCGCGCTCAAATCGCGCCCCGCGTCGTTCTTCGTTCTGGAGGCCGCGCGCCTCATCAACGTCGGGAACTTCGATGACCATCTCGAGCGCCTCAAAGATTGCGATTGGATCATCGAAGCCGTTTCGGAAGACCGCGCCGTCAAGCGCGCCCTTTACGGGAAGATTGAAGCGTTGCGCGCACCGGAAGCAATCGTCAGCTCGAACACTTCCGGCATTTCCATTGCGAGTCTCGCTGAAGGTTTTGGCGAAGAATTCCGGCGGCATTTTCTCGGCACGCATTTCTTCAATCCGCCGCGCTACCTCAAGCTGCTCGAGCTGATTCCGACCGCGGAAACACTGCCTGAAGTCGTCGAAGAAATATCCCGCTTCGGCGATGTTGCGCTCGGCAAAGGCGTCGTGATCGCGAAAGACACGCCGAACTTCATCGCCAATCGCATCGGAACGTTCATGACGCTCGCCGTGCTCCGCGAGGCCGAGAGCGCCGGCTTCACCGTCGAAGAAATTGATGCGCTCACGGGCCCGGCGATCGGCATGCCGAAATCGGCGACGTTCCGAACACTCGATATCGTCGGCCTCGACGTTCTCGCCCACGTCGTCAGTAATCTCCGCGATGCCCTGCCGAATGACGAGCGCCGCGATCTTTTCACGCTTCCTCGCTTCGTTGAAAACATGCTCGAGCGGAAATTGCTCGGGGAAAAGACCGGCCACGGCTTCTATAAAAAAGTTAAAGACGAAATTCTCGCTCTCGATCTCAAAAGCTTCGAATATCACGAACGGCAGCGGCCAAAATTTCCCGCGCTCGATCTCGCAAAAAACATCGAGGATTTGCCGCAGCGCGTCGCTTCACTCGCCGAATCGCGCGGCCGCGAAGGCGAGTTTTACCGCAAAGTTTTCGCGGAAACCTTCCACTATGCGGCCTCGCGCATCCCGGAAATTTCCGACGACATCGTTTCCGTGGACAACGCGATGAAATGGGGATTCAACTGGTCGCGCGGTATCTTTGAACTTTGGGATGCGGTGGGCGTCGAGCGCGCCTCCGAAATGTGGAAAGGCAAAAGCCGCGCGAACCCGCCGCTCGTCTCGAAGCTCCTCGCGAGCGGCAAGAAAAAGTTTTACGCGGCCTCGAACGGCGCGCGAGAATATTTCGATTTGCGCTCGGACGATTACCGTCCCGTTCCGGAGCCGCCGGGCCTCATCCTGCTGGCGTCGCTCCGCGCGCGCGGAAAAGTCGTCAAGTCGAATCCCGGCGCGAGCCTGATTGATCTGGGTGATGGCGTCCTCTGCCTCGAATTCCATTCCAAGATGAACACGATCGGCGCGGACACGATCGCGATGATTCACCACGGCCTCAAAGCGCTTGAAGGTGATTTCGACGCGATCGTCGTTGGAAATCAGGGCGAGCACTTTTCAGCCGGCGCAAACTTGATGCTCGTGCTGATGAGCGCGCAGGAAGAAGAATGGGACGAGCTCGGCGCCGCGGTGCGCGCTTTCCAGAACGCGAACATGGCGCTCAAATACGCGCCGAAGCCCGTCGTCGCCGCGCCTTTCGGGCTCACGCTCGGCGGTGGCGCCGAGATTTCGATTCACACAGCGCGCGTCCGCGCCGCCGCGGAAACTTACATGGGTCTCGTTGAAACCGGCGTGGGCCTGATTCCGGCGGGCGGCGGCACGAAGGAGATGCTCGTGCGCGCCATGGACCGCGTCCCCGCCGATCCCGAAGAAGACGCCTTCACCTACATTCAGGAGGTTTTTCTCAACATCGGCACGGTAAAAGTTTCGGCGAGCGCGGAAGAAGCGCACCGGCTCGGCTATCTGCGTTCCGCTGATTCGATCACGATGAACCGCGATCGCCTGATTGCGGACGCAAAACAATTGGCGCTCGATCTCGCCCGCCTCGGCCACCGTCCCGGCAAGCCCCGTGAGGACATCCGCGTCCTCGGCCAGGCCGCTTTCGCCCGCATGAAGCTCGGCCTTCACCTGATGCGCCGCGCCGAGTATCTTTCCGATTACGACGTGGTCGTTGGCACGCATCTCGCAAGGATTCTTTCGGGAGGCGGCGAATTCACTTCACCGCAAGCCGTTTCCGAGCAGTTTCTTCTTGATCTCGAGCGCGAAGCCTTCCTGAGCCTCTGCGGCCAGAAGAAAACTCAAGAGCGCATGCAGTACATGCTCAAGCATGGAAAGCCGCTTCGCAATTGAGCGGCGCCAGAAACCTCGGCGCCGAGCCCGCTCTCACGCCCCGCGTCAGCGCTGTTTCCACTCATTGAGAACCGAGGTGTTCCCCTGGTACTGAAGGCTTTTGACGAATCTTGCGAAAAATGATTTGAAAGGCGCGCACTCCTCGGCGCTTTCGCAATGGAGCGTCGTCATGAAGAGCGCGGGCCCGCTCTCTGAATAGACGACCATATCCCATCCGTGCGTGTATTCGTAAATCCGCACCGGCGCTTTCTGCTTCGGCCCGAGGACGAGCGAAGGTTCGGGAACGATTCTCTCGAGCGAATAATGTGCGTTCGAGCGCCGCTCATCAATCGTCATGTTCTCGGCCGGCGTTTCATCGCCCGGCTGCTTGCGACTGAAAGAAAAAACGATGGAAGGCGTAAGGTCATGCGCGTTCCAATTTCGCGGGTGGAAAATTTCCTGCATCCCAAGCTGATTGGCGAGATTCGTCGCGTCGCTCCAATCCGCCGGCATGTCCCGGAATTTCACCGTCCAATCGGGCCCGAAAATCAAGCCGGAGGTCCGGTCTTTCGGCTTGCGAACCACTCCGACCGTGCCCTCGTTCTTCGGCGCAGCGGGCTTTGCTTGCGCCTGCGCAAACCTCACCCCGCACGCCGTCGCAAGCAAAATCGCTGTGGCGACAAGGCGCCCCGCGCGCGCACGGCGCTCGCCCCACGCATCAAAACGACGCATGAATTTGCGGCCTCCATTCGCCCGCAGCTTGCATTCTCCTTCGGGCGCGTTTCATCTCTGGAATATACAGGCATTTCTTCGCTGCGTCCACACGGCCGGCGATCGGCCTCTCCGCTACGCGCACATTTGACGCGGGACGAGCGCGGCGGTAGGATTTCTGTGCGGAAGGGAGCGTAGCGATGAGAGACGCGGTGATTGTTTCGATTGCGCGGACGGCGGTCGGGAAAGCGCCGCGCGGCGCTCTGCGAAACACCCGGCCGGACGACATGGCTGCGGCCGTCATTCAGGAAATTCTTCGTCGGGTTCCGGGGCTCGACGCAAAGGAAATTGACGATGTGATTCTCGGCTGTGCGCGGCCGGAAGCCGAGCAAGGCAACAACGTCGCGCGCGTCGCCGCCATTCGCGCCGGCTTGCCCGTCACCTGCTCGGCGATGACGATCAACCGTTTCTGCTCTTCCGGCTTGCAATCCATCGCCATGGCTTCCGAGCGCATTATGGCCGGCTCGGCAGATGTCATTGTCGCGGGCGGCGCCGAATCCATGAGCCTCATCCCGATGGGCGGCTTCCGCTTCTCGCCGAATCCTCATTTGATGGATCACTATCCAGATTTTTATCTCAACATGGGATTGACGGCGGAAAATCTTGCGAAAGAGTATGGTATCACGCGCGAACAGTCAGACGCTTTCTCGCTCCGCAGCCATGAGCGCGCGCTCCGGGCGATGGCCGAGTCGAAATTCAAGGATGAAATCGTGCCGCTCGAAGTCATTGAAGTGAGCCTGAACGGCAAAAACCGGGCGGAAAAGCATTCGTTCACCTTCAGCGCCGATGAAGGACCGCGGCGCGATACTTCGCTCGAAGCGCTCGCCCGGCTGAAACCCGTCTTCCACGCGCGCGGCGTGGTCACGGCCGGTAACGCTTCGCAAACGAGCGATGGCGCGGCGGCCGCCGTCATCATGTCCGCCGATAAGGCGAAAACCGTGGGCGCAAAACCGCTCGCGCGATTCGTGAGCTTCTCGACCGCCGGCTGTCCGCCGGAAGTGATGGGCATCGGCCCGGTTTACGCGATTCCGAAGGCGCTGAAGCTCGCGGGGCTGAAGCTCGAAGACATTGCCGTGACCGAGCTGAATGAAGCGTTCGCCGCGCAGGCGCTCGGCGTCATCAAGGTCGCGGGGCTCAACGAGGAAACAACGAACGTCAATGGCGGCGCCGTCGCGCT
>JAKASG010000006.1:33043-62090 GCA_021828285.1 Acidobacteriota bacterium
GGCTTGCGCGTCAGCCGTTTTTCCCTGGGGACCATGACCTTCGGCACGGAATGGGGATTCGGTTCCGAGGAGCCGGTATGCCGCCAGATTTTCAACGAGTACGTGGATGCGGGCGGAAATTTTGTCGATACCGCTGACGGCTATTCCAACGGCCACAGCGAGGAAATGATCGGCCGCTTCGTCGCCGACCGCCGGCTCCGCGATCGCCTGGTCATCGCCACCAAATTCACTTTCAGCGCCGACCCCGCCAATCCGAACGCCGGCGGCAACGGCCGAAAGAATATTTATCGCGCCCTGCAAGGCTCTTTGCGCCGCCTGCGCACCGATTACGTTGACCTTTATTGGGTCCACGCCTGGGACCGCGTCACGCCCGCCGAAGAGCTGGTCAGCACGATGAATGATTTGGTGCGTGGTGGAGGTATTCGCCACTATGGTTTTTCGAACGTCCCGGCGTGGTTTCTAACCTACGCGCACTCCTTTGCGAAATTTTCCGCTTTGGAGCCGCCGGTCGCGCTTCAATTCGAATACTCGCTCGTCGAACGAAACGTCGAACGCGAGCATCTTCCCGCGGCGCAATCGTTCGGGCTCGGCCTCTGCCCATGGAGCCCGCTTGCAAGCGGATTTCTCACGGGCAAGTATCGGCGCACGGAGCAAGGCGCGCAGGGCGATGGCCGGCTCGAGAAAGTGCGCGGCTCCGGCAATCCGACTTTTGAAAAGGGGACGGAGCGCAACTGGAAAATCCTCGACGTGTTGCTTGAAGTCGCGACCGAGCTCGGGCGGAAGCCCGCTGAAGTGGCACTTCGGTGGGTGACGAAACGGCCCGGCGTGACTTCAACGATTATTGGAGCGACCAACGCGAAGCAGCTCGCGGACAATATGGCGGCGCTCGACTTCGAGTTGCCGGCGGAGGCCAGCGCGCGCCTCACGAAAGCGAGCGAGCCCGAGTTGATTTATCCTTATATTTTTCTCGCTCCGCCTTTTACCGGATTGATCAATGGAATTGCGCCCGTGAAGCGCTGGGAACGCGATCCGGAAGACGGCGCCTGTTAAACAGGCGAGCGAGCGCCCGTCAGGGCCAAAAACGAAAAATTCCTATGCGCATCTGCTCATTCCTTCCATCCGCCACGGAAATTGTTTACGCACTGGGCCTGGCGGATTCGCTGGTCGGGGTTACTTTCGAGTGCGATTTCCCCGCCGAAGCGCGCCTCAAGCCGGTGGTCGTCGAAAGCCGGATGCGGACGGTTTCAGGGCAAGCGGCCATAGACGCGGAAGTGAGCGAGTTTATGGCTCGGGGCGAAAGCCTTTACCGCGTCAACTCTGAAAAGCTCCGCGAACTGAGGCCCGACCTCATCATCACTCAAGATCTTTGCCACGTTTGCGCCGCCTCGCCGGATGACCTTGCGCCCGCGATTTCCCGTCTTGATCCCAAGCCGCGAGTTCTGGATCTGAGCCCCCGAACGCTCGATGAGGTTTGGAGCAACATTCTCACGGTCGGTGAGGCAACGGAGCGCGGGGCTGAAGCGCGCGGTTTATTGGCGCAGATTGAGCGCCGCATCGCTCGCATTCGGGATGCGGAGCAGAACGAGAGCTCGCGTCCGCGGGTGCTTTGCCTCGAGTGGTTCGATCCGCCGTTCATTGCGGGTCATTGGGTTCCGGAAATGGTCGCGCTTGCGGGAGGCGAAGACGTTTTGGGCAAAGCGGGCGAGCCGGGATTCCGAAGCACGTGGGAGGCAATCTGTTCGGCAGAGCCCGAAATTATCGTGGCCATGCCGTGCGGATATCATCTTGATGGAGCAGTCGGCGAATACCGCTCCCTGCATTTTCCGCCTGCGCTGGCCGATACTCCGACCGCCGCCGAGGGGCGTGTTTACGCCGTTGACGCGTCGAGCTACTTTTCCCGTCCCGGTCCGCGCCTCGCGACAGGGGTGGAAATACTCGCGCAAATCTTTCGGCCTGAAGGCGCGCGCGTGAATCTCCCGAGTGATGCCGTCGAGCGCCTGGCTTAAGAATCGCTCGAGTCAAGCTTGCGATTCCGCGCCCCGCTTGAGCGACCTGCCGCCCGCCAAGGCGCGCCGGCGATAGAATTCATAGCCGCCGAAAAGCACGCCGCTGAAGACGATTCCCGCGGCCATCGTGTTGCCGAAGAAAGGCAGCGCCGCGAGGAAGCACACGCCGAGACCCGCTGCGGTTCGGGGGTAAAGCAGACCGCTGAGCCATACGGCCACATTGCTGATGATGAAGAAGACCGTCGGTCCGGCGAGCGCCGCGGCGACGACGTTTCGCACCGAAACGCGGTTGCGCAGCCAAAGCCCGATCAGCGCAACGGCGCCAAACCCCACCCAATCGAGCGTACCGGCCCAGCCGAAGTGCATGCGGTAAACGAGCGTCGTGAGCATGACGTCAATGACGGCCAGCACGGCCACGGGATACCAAAGGGCATCACGCTTGGGAAGGAAGGCGCCGCCGAAAAGCAGCGCGGCGTAAACGGGACTGAAATCGGCCGGATGCGGCGCGAATCGCGCCAGGGCCGCCACGAGAACGATCAGGTAAACCATGCTGCACCCCTTTCACTCAGGTTGATGCGCGGCCTCAAGGCTTCCCTTGATGGAGAAACAAGCGGTCCGCAACATCAATTGTTATTTGCGGCCGAATCAGCCGCACGTTTGTCCCGATCTCGCGGGACGCAAAACTCAATCCTTCAATGTTTCGGCGGGATATTGAACCGAAGTCCCGCGAGAAAATTCAAGCGAAGAGCCGGATAGCCGAGCGACTCTTCGTATTTCTGGTCGAGCACATTATTCAAGCGTCCGTAAATCTCGACGCCAACCGGAAATTGATACGCGAATCCCGCATTGACGAGCGTGTAGCCTCGGTTCGTGAACAAACAGGGAAGGTTCAACGGATTTCCGTTCGCATCGGTCAGGGTGCACGCTCCGAGGCCATAATTCGGCTCTGTATCGAGAACCGAACCGCGGATATAAGCGTTCGCATTCAGCATCAGGCGATGGTGCGACCAGGTGACATCGAACGAACCCGAATTTTTTGGCCGACGGACGAGCGGCTGGCCGACGTGGAATGGAGCGAGCGCCAGGTCCGACCCGTTGAGCGCGAGGATTGACGTCGAAAGCAGCGTATACTCGCCCGAAACCGAAAGCGACGCGGCCGGCCGCGCTTCGGCTGAAAATTCCATGCCGTCCGCGCGCGAATTCCCGAGGTTCGCCGAGATGAAGGAACTGAGATGCGTCAGCGACCCTCCCAGTACGACGATCTGATCCTCGAACCGATTATAGAAGTAGGTCGCATTCAAAATCATCTTATCACCGAAAAAGCGCTGCTCCGCGCCGGCGTCGAAACCCAGATTGCGCTCCGGCTTGAGCTGACGATTATTCGTGAAAGCGAGCTCGAAACCGTCCGGCGGACGAATGCCCGTGCCGAAGCTCGCATGGAATCGCGTGAGGCCAAACGCGCTTTGGCCGCTATTTTCGCGCGCCAAATAAGCGACGGAAACGCGGGGATCGGCCTGGACGATGGAACTCGCGGGCAAAAGCGGCCGGAGGCCAAAGGCGCCTGCCGGGAGCGCGTGCGTATCAATCCCGTCGAGCCGCAGGCCGGCATTCACAAAGAGGCGCGAATCAGGGCTCCAGCGATTTTCCGCGAAGTAAGCGAAGTCCGTGCGCGGCAAGAGGAATGGGTGGTTGTTCGAATCGGCGATATAGGTGTTGTCGATCTGCTCGCGGTCGTATTCGAGGCCGGCGGCGAGATAATCACGGCTTGAAAACGTCATTTCGCTGACGCCGCGCACGTCGCCGCGAAGGTTGTTCGAAAAAGAATCGCCGTAAGGCGAGCGAAAGTAGTAATCGTTAATGGCGAGTGCGGCGCTCACCGTCTCGCGGAAGCGCGGCGACAACTCCTGAGTGTAATTGCCGCCGAAAGCGAAAAGGTTCTGCTTGTCGCGCGAGATCGTGTCAATGCCGGTGAAGAGATGGTCCGGGTCTGAACCGTAGGGGCCGGGCGCGCCCGCGTCATTGGCGTTGCCGAAAAAGTGGAAGTTGATTTGACGGCGTGGATTCGAGTCCTCGTCGAGCGTGAGGAAGGCGCTCTGGTCGCGGTATTGGTCGTTCTGGACGACGCCGTCCGTGTCGAGACGCGACAAATCGTAGGACCAATTGATGCCGAGCGTCTCCCCTTCGCCGCCCGTCGCGAAACGCCGGGTCCAATTGCTTCCGACTTCTTCGACGCCGTTGAAGTGCGGAGAACCCGATCCGCGCCGGCTGATGACGTCAATCACGCCGGTGACGGCATCCGAACCGTAAAGGGCGCTTTCAGGATCGCGCACGACTTCAACCCGCTCGACTCCGTCGGCGGGGATGGAGGCAAAGTCAAAATCGCCGCCAAACTCGTCCACCTCGACGCCGTCCACCATCACCAGGTTGTAGTTCGAATTTCCGCCGCGCACGAAGACGCTGGTCACGCCGCCGAGGCGCCCCGTCTGGTTGACCGCGACGCCGGGCAATTCGCGCAGGGCTTCATAAACATTTTGAACGCCTTGGTCCACGAGCTTTTGATGGGAGATGACCGAAACGGAAGACCCCGCTTCGCTCGCAAGCGAGCCGCCGAGCGACGCCGAGACCACCACGCGCTGGCGCACCGCGCTCAGCTCGAGGCGCAAGCCGATTTTCTCCGCCGAATGCGCGCTCGAAATCCGGACTGTGACGGGCGCGGCGGAAAGCCCGGACCCGCTCGCGACGAGCTGGTATTCCCCAGCCCGAAGGCCGCGGAATTGGTAATCGCCGCGCGCTCCACTGCGTATTTGCTCGATGGGAATCGGACCCCTCATGAGTGTCACGACGATGCGCGGCGCCGGACGGCCGCTCGGATCAACGACCGTTCCTTCGATAGTTGCCGCAGGCGCCGGCGCCGAAAATAAAATGGGAACGGCGAGAAGCACAAGCAGCCGCCGGCAAAATTTGAAACCGCCAGAGGCCCTCGCGGAGGTTTCCCGGGTGTTACGGCTGAAGTGCCGCTTAAAGCGCTCATCAGGATATTCCACAGTGTCGCTCCTTTTCCTCGCTCATGCGGCGAGGATGGCGCGACGGAAAAAGTCTTGAAAAACTGGCGGGCCAAAACAAAAAAGCCTTCCTAACTTCTCCGATCCGAGAAGCGGAAGGCTCGCCACGCTTGAGTATCCAGCCCTCTTTCCGCCGAAGAGTTTGGTTGTTGCAAGGTTCCCGGGCAGGCTTCCTGGCTTTCGGGTCGTCACCAAACCTTTTGCCTTCCCATCCGTCAGCAGACGGACAGTGGCAGGCGTTGCAGCCCATGAAGGTTCGACTCACCGATTACAGTGGCGGGACCGCGGCCGAATTGCACGGCCTTTCCTTTTACCCTCGACCTTAAGATCGAGGCGCCACAGGAACCTAAGTTGTCAAAGAACTCCGAACGCGGACGAATGTATCACAGGCCTGCCGCAGTGTCAAAGCGGGATGGACCGCAACATTTCGGCGCCATAGCCCCACCCCCGGCTTATAATTTCCCATCGCTCCGGCGCTTGCGATACAATACCGGATGCGGCTCGAAAACCGATTTGACGATGGAGCGACGCTCAACACATGATTCACCGAAAGCGTCCGCGCTCCCATGCAGCCGGAAAGCTTGAAGATGGAGTCAATACGCAACCTCGAGGAGGACCGATGAGAATCGCCGTGCTAGGAGGAGATGGCTATTGCGGATGGGCGACCGCGCTCTACCTTTCGAAGAAGGGACATACCATCGCCATCGCCGACAATTTCATTCGCCGCCAGTGGGACCACGAACTGGGCGCGCAAACTCTGACGCCGATTCGCCCGCTTTCCGATCGCCTCAAAGCCTGGCAGGAACTTACCGGAAACCGGATTGAGCTTTTTGTGGGCGACGTAACGGATTACGAATTTCTTTCCTCGGCCATCAAGGCTTTCGAGCCGGATGCCGTCGTGCATTTCGCCGAGCAGCGCGCGGCGCCCTATTCAATGATTGACCGCAAACACGCGGTGTTCACGCAGGTGAATAACGTGGTGGGCACGCTCAATCTTCTTTTCGCCTTGCGCGAGGTGCAACCGGACTGCCATCTGGTGAAGCTCGGAACGATGGGAGAATACGGAACTCCGAATTTCGACATCGAGGAAGGCTACATCACCATCGAGCATAACGGGCGGAAAGATACCGTGCCTTATCCGAAGCAGCCCGGATCGTTCTATCATCTTTCCAAAGTTCACGACAGCCACAACATCATGTTCGCTTGCAAGATTTGGGGGCTGCGTGCGACCGACCTGAATCAGGGAGTCGTTTACGGCACGATGACGGATGAAGTGGCTCTCGACGACGCTTTGATCAACCGCTTCGACTATGACGAGATTTTCGGGACGGTCCTGAACCGCTTCTGCGTGCAAGCGGCGAACGGCACTCCGCTCACCGTCTATGGAAAAGGCGGGCAAACGCGCGGCTTTCTCGACATCCGTGACACGGTACGATGCATCGAGATCGCCTGCCTCAATCCCGCGGAGCCCAGGGAATTCCGGGTGTTCAATCAATTCACGGAGCAATTCAGCGTGCTCGATCTCGCGCGGATGGTGCAGGCGGCCGGCAAGCAAATGGGTCTCGAAGTCAGCGTGGTCCATCTGCCCGATCCTCGCGTGGAATCTGAGGAGCATTATTACAACGCGAAGCATTCAAAATTGATTGACCTCGGCCTCAAACCGCACTTCCTTTCAGACTCGCTGCTCGATTCCCTGATGAACATCGCGGTGCGATATCGAGACCGCATTGATGCATCGAGCATGATGCCGCGCGTGAACTGGCGAAAGGCGAATAATGACCGCCGTACGCCTGAAAAGGCAGCGACAGTGGCGGAGAAACTCGAGGCCGAAACCGTGGTCCGCGAGTTCCTTCCCGTGAAAAATGACGGGAATCGCCGCACAGCCCGTGGAGCAAAATCCCTGGCGGGAACCGCGAAGCGCTGACCAGCCGGCTTCAAGCGACTGCGATTGAAAGCAGTGAATTCAATGCTTGCGGCGGAAGTCCCGCCATAGATGGGGAAGCCGGTTCGTCATCGCACAAAGCCCAATCTTCTGCGTCTTCAATCGGGGAGTAACCGCGGCCGGCCGGCGGGCATCCAACCGAATGGAACCCGCAGGCAAAGGAAAGCCTCAACGGACCTGGTTAAAGCGTCGCTTTCGGCGATGGGGTTGCTGCAATTGCGTAAAAAGGACACGGCAGCTCACGAGGCGCAGATGACGATCGTGGTCTCTGAAAGCTCTGCCCCTCGGGGAACGGTTCTCGACGTGCCGCCACGTCCGGAGTTGACGCTATGATTCCGGTGCTTCTTAGGTTCGGACCAATCACCATTTACAGTTACGGGCTGATGATGGCGCTCGGATTCATCAGCGCGGAGCTGATCCTCGCCTCCGAATGCAAGCGGCGCGATATTCCGGTCGGCTACGCTTCATCGCTCATCATCTGGGGAGCGATTGCCGGCCTCGCAGGCGCGCGCCTTTGGGACGTTTACGATAACTTTGCGAACTACGCGCGTCACCCCATCACGATCATTTTTTCGCGCTCGGGCTTCGTGTGGGACGGCGGCTTCATCGGTGGCGCCATCGCGATTTACCTGGTCGCGCGCCACTACGAAATTGGCTTTCTCACCTCGGTAGATATGGCCGCGCCTGCGGCGCTGGTCGGGCAGGCGTTCGGGAGGATGGGATGCCTGGTTTCAGGAGATGGCGACTGGGGTTTGCCGACTCGCAAGCCGTGGGGCATGGCTTTCCCCCGCGCGATCGTGGGCTGGAACGCAGCGACGGTGCTCAAGCTCAATGCGAAGGACCAACTGGTCTCAGGATTCTATCCGGGAGTTCGCGTCCAGCCGACTCCGATTTATGAAGCAGCGCTCTACGTGGCGATCGCCGTATTCCTGCTTTGGGCGATGCGCAAGCGGAATTGGGCGCCGGGACGATCATTTTATTACTATCTTGTCCTGGCGGGCGGCGCGCGCTTCCTGGTTGAGTTCTGGCGGATCAATCCGCGCGTCCTTTGGGGGCTCACTGAATATCAGCTTTTTTCCATTCTCATGATGATTGCGGGAATCGTGGCGCTGATCCTGACGTGGCAGACCGCGGCGAATACTCCGAACTCCACGGTCGCGCCTGAAAAACCCGTCAAAGTCTGACGATTCGTCTTGAGGAGCCGGCTTGCACGCTTTACTCGTCGACTGCTTCCTGCTCGGCCTGCTTCACGGCATTCTGCCGGATGAGCACACCTGGCCCATCACCTTCAGCTACGCGATTGGCAGCGGGAGCGGACGGCAAGGCGTGCGCGCCGCGGTCTATTTTGCCGCCGCTTTCACCGTGCAACGAATGGCGATCTCGGAATTATCGTACGTTGCGCTCGCTCCCCTGCTTCGAAACCCCGTAGTGAATGATGCAGTTTACGTCGTCGTCGGCGTGGTCATGTCGCTTGCGGGCTGGATTTTGTTGCGCCGCCAGCGTTGCGGCCATGTGCATTTGATCGGCCATCATCACGAATCGCTGACCGAAATGGAACGCTCGCCTTCCGTCCTGACGCGCCATCACGCGGAGCGTCCGGAAAGTCCTCCGCTCCCGCTGCGCTGGACGCTTATTCACGGCTTCATCGCGGGGTTCGGACTGGGCGGCTTCGCCTTGTTTGTCAACGGCGTTGCGGCGCCCGCGATGCCCAACGCCTGGCTCGGTTTCGCTCCCGGCCTGCTCTACGGAGCGGGAACGACGGTGACACTCGCCGTGGTCGGCGCCGCTTCCGCCTTCGGCCTGCGCGTCTTCGCCAAGCTCAACGAGTCGGACGCGCGCTTCTTCGGCGCGCGGGCGGGCGCGCGAATGTTATTTGCGGGCGGCATCCTCTTTGCAGCAGCCGGGATCGCGATGGCTGCGGGGGCGGGGCGCCATTTGCCCGCCACTGCGGGCTATCTGGTGATGTTCTTGTTCGTCGTCGCGATTGCAATCCCGGCACTGGTTCGCACATGGCGCGAACTGGCGCCCCGGCAGCAGACCCCGCTCGCGATGGATCGGCTCTTGTAAATCACGCCTCCATGAATCCGGCGCTGGCGTCGGGATCGAGGCTGCCGGCGGAGAGCGATGCCTGCAATGTTCACGATTTGGCGAGAAGTTGCGCCAGCGCGGCGCTTGCCGCTTGTTTGGCCGCGCGAACACGGTGCATGGGGAATCCTGCTGGTCTCGCTCATTACGGGAGCGGCCGCAGGATTCTCATCTTCATCAAGGTTTTTGCCTCTCTTGTGGCTGGCGTTTGCGACGCTCACTGCTTTCTGTCTGCGGACTCCAGTTGAAAATGCTTTCCCTGCATCCGCGCTGCGGCCTCGAAATCATGCTGAGTGGCGATGGGTGTCTGCCGCAGCCGCCTTGTATTTCTTGACCTGCGCCTTCGCCGTCGGTTTGCTGTGGCGTACCGGAGCGATAGCGCTCGTCTGGAGAGTGGGTCTCGCTGCAGCATGCCTTTTTGTGCTGCATGCTGCGGTGAAGCGAACGGGAAGAGCCGGCCGGTTTACGGCCGAAATAATCGCGGCCTTTGGCCTGGCGCTTGCTGCCGCGGCAAGCTGCGCTGTTGCGGCAGGGAGAATGGAAAGTCGAGCTTATATTCTTTGGTTTTTGAATGGATTGTTCGCAGCCAACCAGATCCTCTACGTACAGTTTCGCATTGGTGAGATGCGAGAGGCTTCGGGCTCTTCAGTATTCAGGGCGAAGATCGTGCTGCTAGCGAGCGAAACCCTCACCGCTGGGGCTCTCCTGGCCGGCGCAGGGGCGAAACTGCTGCCGAGCTGGGCGCTCGTCGCTTTCGTGCCCGTTTTCCTGCGCGGAGGCATTTGGTCATTGCGTTCCGATCACCCGCCATTGCGGATTCACCGGCTCGGGAAAACTGAGCTCGCGCACGCGATTGTCTTCGGCATCCTCCTGATCACGGCCTTTCGCGTTGCGCATTAGCAACTCGAGGGCGCTTGATGACCGAATTCACAGCGGCAAAGGAAACCGCGTGTCTCTCGGACCTATTTTCCGAGATTCATCGCAAATTCACGAGCCCGTCGTCCCGCTGCCCCCCATCAGGTCGAGAATCCCCGCAAGAGGCAAACGCACCCAGTCCGGACGGTTGTTCAGTTCGTATCCGAGTTCGTAGACCGCTTTTTCGAGCAGGAAGCACTCGAGGAGAGATTGTCTTGCTTCGGGCTCGCGCGGAATAAACGGCGCCGCCGTTGTCGCATCAAAGTAAGAGGCAATAAACCTGGCCGAAACGCTCGCGAACCATAGCCGTGCGAAACTCTCCATGCGATCATCCGCCGCGGGCGCGCCGCCGCCCGCCGGCGCACAATTCGCGAGACCCGTCAGCGCCGCATAGTGAAAAGAGCGCACCATCCCCGCAACGTCCTGAAGCGGCGAGCGCTTGACGCGCCGCTCGGAGAGCGAACGCGCCGGCTCGCCCTCAAAATCAATGATGACGAAATCGTTTCCCGCGCGCAGAACCTGGCCTAAATGATAATCGCCGTGAATGCGCACGCGCATGAAATCGAGGTTCATTTTATCGAGAGCCTGGAACTTATTTTGAACGGCGCGCTCAGCCGCGAGAACATTTTCGGCGTCGCGCCGCACACGCAGGCTGAGCGACGGCCCACGCTCGCGGAGCAAGGCAAAAACTCGCGATGCAAGATCAGCCATCGAACGGATGAGCGCGTCCCGGGTGCCGGCTGTAAACGGCTCGGGCACAAAAGCGGGATCGTTCGTGCTGGAGGCAAGTGCGGCATGAAGCTCTGCCGTACGCCGTGCAAGAAGGGCTGCGTCCTCGAAGTAACTCCCCATCAAGTCTCGAATCTCGCGAGGAGGGTTCGTGCCGCGCGCTTCCGCCCGAAGAAATTCAACCCCTCGAGCGCGCTCGAAAAAAGCGTGGATTTCAGCCAGTGTATATTTCCACGCGTCGCCCTGGTTGGGGACAAATTCCTGAAGAATGCCGAGGCAATACGGTGAGCCTTCCGCCAACTGACATTCGCAGCTTCCCGCGAGACGCGGCGTATGCCTAAAGGAAGTTTTCTCCGTCAGGAAAGCGCCGATTTCAAGGTCGGGGTTCACTCCGGGCTCGAGCCGCCTGAAGAATTTGAGGATCAAGCGGTCGCCATAGACGACGGAAGTATTGCTCTGCTCACCGCGCAGGACAAAAGGATCGAAATTACCCCGCTCGGATGTTCTGATTCCGGAGAACGCGCGGCCCGGCTTCAGAATGATTTTGCTCGTTGCGCCCGCCCAGGTCTCACTCCGTTCAATGGCTCGCAGCAGCCGCAGGCAGAAGCGCTTGTCCCACAAAGCATCTTCGAGTTTCACCCTCCGGCCTTGAAGTTCCAACTCGACCGCCGGGACTTGCCGCCCGAGGGGCGCATTCCGTTCCGTAGCGAGCGCATAGGGGAGAGAATAAGTCTCCGTGAGCTTATCCGCGTAACTCACCCTAACCAAAACGATCCCTGCGGCCAGAATGTCTTCGACGGGAACGATATCGAGGACCTCGAGAGAACGAACAGGGCGTGCTTTTCCGCCGAACCAGCGCTGCCTGGCCAGGAATTCCGGCAGCGCGGCAGTCAGCGCTTTGGATAAGTCACTGAACCCCAAATCGGCCCCCTCCCCGCAATAGAGTTAGAGCGGCGAAATATCTTCCTTCTCCTTTTCTTTCTCGCGCTCGACGATGTATTTCTCGAGAAAACGCCGCGCCGCATCCTGTCCGCCGAGGCCAAAGGCGATTGCGAGGCCAAGCATAACGGCTCCGAAACCGATCGTGAAAGCGATCAGGATTGTTATTCGCGCAAGGTCGAGCTGCTCCAAAGCCATGATGATCGTGATGATCACAATCAGCAGGCGCACGGCGCCGCTGAGGAAGCGCGGCGAAGGAAGATCGGCGTTCACCGCGGCGAGCAGCGCGGCCGTCGCGAGGAAGTTTGCGACGAGGATGCCGACAAAGAGAATCAGCAACGCCACAAAAATCTGCGGGACGAACCTGAAGAATCTTGAGATGATGTCTTGAAAAGCGGGGATGCCGAGAACGTCAATTCCGAGAACCGTGATGGAGATCCCGACCACCCAAAAGGCGACGCGGCAAAGCAATTCGCTCGGCCCCGCCAGGCCCGTCTTGCGCAAGGTCTGGCTGACGCCGCCGTGCTCGGAAAAAGCGTCGAACTTGAAAATCTTGAGGATGCGGCGCAGCGCGGCCTTCACCGCGAAGGCGATGGCCCAGCCGATAATGACGATGATCAGCATGGCCAGCACGCGGGGAAGATAGGTCGCGGCCGCGCTGACAAGGCTTTTGAGTGTTTGCGTCAATCGTTGCATCACCAATTCAATCATGCGCCACCTCACTGATGAATTTTCCAGCTCTCAATCCAGTAAGGCTTGAGCTGTTCATAGGCCAGGCAGAGATTCTCGATCGCCGCGTCGACCTGGGTTTCGTCCGCGCCGGCGAGCTCCTGCGTGAACGCGGCCACGCGGCCTCGATAGAGCGGAACGAGCGCTTGCAGGATGTGATCCCGATGGATCACCGAGCGATGAAAAGCGCCCGCGAAGTCATAAATCGTCTTGACCCATAGTTCATCCGGAAAAGGAATGGATTCAGCCCGAGGATCAGCCGCCCCTTCGAGGCCCGCGAACGTGCCTTCTCTGAGGATTGTTTTCAAAATGTCCTTCAGTTCGACAACGCCCGTGCGAAACATCTGGATCATCTGTTTGCGGTTAACGCGGAGGGGTTCGAGGTTGACATCGTAGGGAAGGCCAAAGGCCGGCAAAGGCCTGGAACCTGTCTCTCGGATCCAAAATTCTTCCTCGCGTTCGAGGGACCGGAAAAGATCTCCCACGACACCAGAAATCGTCGCCACAATATCCGAAGAGGAATTGCCGGGCGCCTGGACTTTGGGTCCGAGAAAGCACTGACCGACACCGAACCCGCCGCAAATGGCCCTCGAAGTGACCCAAATGCCGACACTATGAGGCGACTGTTGATCGGCCGCGATACCCTGCTCCAGCAGGTGGCTCGCCAGTTTCCCTGAGAATGCGAACTCCGCGGCCATGGGCTCTCTCAGACGCAACCCGTACGCTGCGCGAACCATGGGATAGACGAGGTTGCTGATGAGCAGCCCATCGAATTTCCGGCGAAGGTACAAGGGGGTAACCAGGTCATACTTTTCCATGTAGATGGGACGAAGCAAACTTTCAATCCAATCGGGTGTGATGCTCAGAAGATCGGGAGAAATCACCGCGCACGCCTTGGCGCGAACCAGGTCGGCAGCGGCGAGAATCGTACGAAGCACATTTCGCGAATTCACCGGACCGGGGTACCGCGTGGCGATCCGGTGCATCGTTCGCAGCGATTGCGGTGCACGCATGCGGTGAGGGTCTCCGAGATTCGCATTCCGGACCACTTCCTCCGTGTCGTCGTGCGAGCCGCCGTCTGCGGCGACCACGACGGTGCGCTCGCGCGGAAAAAATTTTGCAAAACCCAGCTCCACTGCCTGGACAACGTGAGCGATCGTCTTGGAGTTGTTCAGGGTGGGAATGCCGACCAGGAGGTCCGCTTCCTCAACCGCCATAAGCTGCCGAAGAAATTCGTCCGAGAGAAGCGAATCGTCAGCCATCGGTTTGTCTTTTGATCCCGCCATCTCAATCCACAACCCTGCGAAGCAGCCTCAACGATGCCGTCTGCACCAGCGCCTTATAGCCGCCGCAGCCTGAACCAATAGAAATCATAGGGGCCGAGCGTCAGCAGATAGGGCAGTTCGCCGATCCGCGGAAAAATGTTTCCCCCCGCCATTTCAACAGGAATCGAGCCACGAAATGCGCGAAGATCCAGCTCGACCGCCTGCGCGCGACTCGACAGGTTATTCACCACGAGGATGATTTCTTGATCGAGCCGCCGGACGTACGCCAGCACACCATGATTCGCAGGGTGGACAAATTCGATGGTCCCGCGGCTGAAGACTCGGCTTGTCTTGCGAGTCCGAATCAGCCGCTTCATCCAGGAGAGCACGGAGTGCGGAGACCGCGACTGAGAATCCACGTTGATGATTTGCGGATTGTAAAGGACGTTCGAGACCACAGGAGCGTACAAACGCTCGGGATCGGCGAGCGAAAATCCCGCCGTCCACCCGCCCGTCCACTGCATCGGAGTGCGGACGCCATTCCGGTCGCCCAGATGAACGTTATCGCCCATTCCAATTTCGTCGCCGTAATAGATGATCGGCGTGCCGGGCAGAGACATCAGCATACCGTTCATCAATCGAATTTTCCGCGTGTCGCCTTCGAGCAAGGGAGCGAGTCGTCTTCGAATGCCGACATTCAGCCGCATGGTCGCATCCTTCGCATACGCGTCATACATATAGTCGCGTTCTTCATCCGTGACCATCTCGAGCGTAAGCTCGTCATGATTGCGCAGGAAGATCGCCCACTGGCAGGCATCCGGGATTTCCGGCGTTTGGTTCAGAATTTCGACAATCGGCTTGCGATCTTCCAGACGGATGGCCATGAACATGCGCGGCATCAGTGGAAAATGGAACGCCATGTGGCATTCATCGGCATCGCCGAAGTACGGACGCACATCGAGCGGCCACTGGTTCGCTTCAGCCAAAAATATGCGTCCCGGAAAGTGCTCGTCCATCCGGCGCCGAAACAATTTGAGTACGGCGTGCGTTTCCGGCAAATTCTCGGATGACGTCCCTTCGCGTTCGACGAGATACGGCACCGCGTCAAGCCGGAAGCCGTCCACGCCGATTTCGAGCCAGAACTTCATGACTTCCCAAATGGCTTCGACGACTTCCGGTTTGTCAAAATTCAAATCGGGTTGATGGCTGAAGAATCGGTGCCAGTAGTATTGCTTTGAGACCGGGTCCCAAGCCCAGTTCGACTGTTCCGTGTCAGTAAAAATGATTCGAACTTGGCGGTAGCCGTCGTCCGTATCCCTCCACACGTACCAGTCGCGCCGGGGATTGTCGCGCGACTGGCGGGCCTCCTGGAACCACGCGTGCTGGTCGGAAGTGTGGTTCAAGACAATCTCAGTGACGATCCGGAGGCCTCGCCGGTGAGCCTCATTGAGAAAAGCTTTGAAATCGCCGAGCGTCCCATAGGAGGGATGGATGTCCGTGTAATCCGCGATGTCGTAGCCGTCGTCGCGAAGGGGCGAGGGATAAAACGGAAGCAGCCATAAGGTCGTCACGCCAAGATCCTGGAGGTAGCCGAGCTTCTGCGTGAGTCCTTGAAAATCGCCGATGCCGTCCGCATTGCTGTCAAAAAATGTGCGGACGTGAAGCTGATAGACGATTGCGTCTTTGTACCACAACGGCTCGGCCGGGATGGAAGTTGATGCTGCGTTGCCTTCTATCATGGCTTTCTCAATGAGGCCTCGATCAATCGCTCGGGCTCGCTCTCCGATCATGCGCCCCGAATGAGCAAAATGTGGGCGGGCAAAACGTTCGGATCAAGCTCCACGTAATTGCGAGGTCCACGCCATTCATATTGTGCGCCGGTCAGCAAGTCACGGACGACAAAAGAAGGTTGTCCGTCCAGGCGAAGTTCGCGAAGCGGCAATTCAACCCAGCCCGATTGTCTATTGAACGAATCGAGATTCACGACGATCAAGAGGACGTTCGCCCCGTCCGCGGTCGCCTTCAAATAGGCGATCAATTCGCCGTTGTCCACTTTGACGAAGCGCAACCGGCCGTGGCCCTGAAGCGCCGGATTCATCTTTCGGGCTTGATTGACCCTCTTGATGATGCTTTTGAGGCTGTCGGGACGAGCGATTCCCCAGGCGCGAATTTCGTACTTGTCCGAGTTCAGATATTCCTCGCTTCCCGGAGCTTTGGGCCGGTTTTCAAACAACTCAAAGGCTGGGCCATAAATTCCGTAGTTCGACCCGAGCGTCGCCGCGAGCACCAGTCGCGCAATGAAGGCCGGCCGCCCACCGCGCTGCAAGTACTCGGTGAGGATATCGGGCGTATTGGGCCAGAGGCTCGGCCGAAAATAATCACGGACCGGCGGCTGCTCAAGCTCCGTGAAGTAATCCGTCAGCTCTTGCTTCGTATTGCGCCACGCAAAGTACGTGTAAGACTGAGTGAAACCCAACTTCGCAAGCTCCTGCATCGGCTTCGGACGAGTAAAGGCCTCCGCCAAAAAGAGCGCGTCGGGGTATTCGCTTTTCACAGCTTGAATGAACCACTCCCAAAACGCGAAAGGCTTGGTATGGGGATTGTCTACGCGGAAGATGCGCACGCCCTGTTCCGCCCAGAACAAAACAACGCTCTTCAGCTCATGCCAAAGCTCCCGCCATTTTTCCGTTTCAAAGTTCAGCGGGTAAATGTCCTCATATTTCTTCGGAGGATTTTCCGCGTATTGAACGCTTCCGTCAGCGCGGTGACGAAACCATTCCGGGTGCTCCTTGATCCAGGGGTGGTCCGGCGAGCATTGAAATGCAATATCGAGCGCGATTTCGATGCCGAACTCCTTGGCCCGCGTCAAGAGGCGGCGGAAGTCTTTCAGTGTTCCGAGTTCGCGGTGAATCGCTTTGTGCCCGCCCTCCGCCGAGCCGATTCCCCAGGGACTGCCGGCGTCGCCGGGGGCACAAACCGGATTGTTGTTCTTTCCCTTTCGAAACGAGCGGCCAATCGGATGAATGGGCGGAAAATACAACACATCGAATCCCATGCCGGCAATGTAACCGAGGCGCTCTTCGCAATTTTTGAAGGTCCCATGGCGCGAAGGATCCGAAGTACAGGAGCGGGGAAACATTTCATACCAGGCGCTGAACCGCGCTTTCTCTCGATCAACCACCACTTGAAGCTCGCGGCCGTAAGTTACTGCGGCGAAACGTTCGGAATTCCGTTCGGCGATGACGGCGAGTTGATCGTCAAGAATTGCGCGGAAGGCCTGAGAGGGTTCGACTTTCCTGAGATCCTTGAGCTTTTGGAGCCACTCCCGCAATTTTGCCCCGTCCTCGGCCGGAGCCCGGTCCGCGCAGGCTTGAATATGCTCGACGCCGGCGATCCAATCCGCCGAAACGTCCTGGCCTGCCTCCGCTTTCTTCTGAAAGTCGTGGCGCCAGGACTTGAAGGAATCCACCCACGCCTGCAGGGTGTAAGTATAGGAACCGAGTTTCGAGACGGAAAATTCCGCCCGCCAGAGGTCGAGCCCCCAATTGACAAGCTCCATTGGCGCTTCCTGCCATTCCGAAGCGCCCGCCGTGCGGTATCGAACGACTGCGGAAAGACTATCGTGGCCGTCAGCAAAGATCGACGCCTCAACCACGACTTGATCGCCCACAATCCGCTTGATCGGATAACGGCCGCCTTCAATTTCCGGGACGACATCTTGAATGATGACACGCATGCGACCGTCGGGAGGAAAGCTGGCGCGGGGCGAAGGGCCATTCCTCATTCGATTGCTCCTTGGTGCCTCTGCCGGCATGCGGCAATCGGAAAGCCAAGGATCGGTCCGAGCTTGCGCCGGTGCGAACGGGTCGCAGGCCAGCACCGAACCGCACACGAACGCTTTAGCCTTCGGCCATCCCTCAGCGAGCGTGAGCGTCTTTATTTTATATCACAGGCCTTTGCGGCCCAAAATCCAGCCGTATGCGCGGGCGATAATGAGTCAATCCGTATCAAGGACGGCGGGCCGCAAGGCTTGGCTGACATGACCGGCAAAGAACAGATCTTTGCTGCCTTTCCCTCGGGCAAGCGACAGGCCCAAAGAAATCCAAAACCCGCTATACTCTAATTCTCTTCCGATCGTTGATCGCCGCGTACGGAACTCACGGGGGAGGAAGAATGAGCATTCCCGCCGCGCAGGCCGGGCGGTGCGCGATTCGGAGAATTGCGATCTTGACCAGAGGGACAAAACGGTGATCCAGAAAGAAGGCAAAGGCGATCGAGGCGTTCATTCGCGCGTAACCTCCGAGGTAAACTACGGCGCGTCGCTTTTGACAGACGAGGACGTTTATCTTTTCAACGAAGGAACGAACTATCGTCTCTATCGCAAGCTGGGCGCGCATTTGGGAGAAGCCGACGGGGAAAGCGGAGTCCATTATGCGGTCTGGGCGCCGAACGCCGAGCAGGTCAGCGTCGTCGGAGATTTCAACCGGTGGGATAAGGATTCGCATCCGCTAAGGCCTCGCGGAGTCTCCGGCATTTGGGAAGGGTTCATTCCGGGAGTTGAGCAAGGCACGCTCTATAAATATCACATTCTCTCTAAGCATCAAGGGTATCGGGTCGATAAAACGGATCCCTTCGCTTTCTACAGGCAGAAGCCGCCGGATACCGCCGGGATCGTGTGGAACCTCGATTACGCATGGAGCGATCAGGAGTGGATGGCGAAGCGGCATGAGCGGCAACGGCTGGACTCGCCGATCTCAATCTATGAGGTGCATCTCGGTTCCTGGGCGCGAGTTCCGGAAGAAGGAAATCGCTGGCTCACCTATCGCGAGCTGGCGGAGAAGCTCGGGGCTTACGTAGCCGAGCAAGGGTTCACACATGTCGAGTTTCTTCCGGTGATGGAGCATCCTTTTACAGGCTCATGGGGCTATCAGACGACGGGCTACTTCACACCGACCAGCCGTTACGGCAACCCTCAGGACTTTATGTATTTGGTGGATCAACTCCACCAGCGCGGAATTGGCGTCCTGCTCGACTGGGTTCCTTCCCACTTCCCGACCGACGAGCACGGTCTGGCTTATTTCGATGGAACGCACCTTTACGAGCACGCGGATCCGCGGCAGGGCCTCCATCCGGATTGGGGAAGCTACATCTTCAATTACGGGAGGAAGGAAGTATGCAGCTTCCTGATGAGCAGCGCGGTACTCTGGCTGGATGTTTACCACGCCGACGGGCTCCGCGTGGACGCGGTGGCTTCCATGCTCTATCTCGATTACTCGCGCAACCAAGGCGAATGGATTCCCAACCGCTTCGGCGGGCGCGAAAACCTGGAGGCGATCGAGTTCCTCCGCCGCTTCAATACCGAGGTTTACGAAGCGCATCCGGGCGTGCAAACCATTGCTGAAGAATCCACCGCCTGGCCGATGGTCTCGAAACCGACTTATATCGGCGGTCTCGGTTTCGGATTCAAGTGGGACATGGGCTGGATGCATGACATGCTCAATTACATGAGCCGGGACCCGGTTTTCCGCAAGTACGCTCACAATCAGCTGACTTTCCGTATGCTTTACGCGTTTACGGAAAATTTTATTCTGCCGCTTTCTCACGATGAGGTCGTCCACGGCAAAGGGTCGCTGCTCGGCAAAATGCCCGGCGATGAATGGCAGCGATTCGCGAACTTGCGGCTGCTCCTCGGATGTCAATTTGCGCAGCCGGGCAAGAAAATGCTCTTTATGGGGGACGAATTCGGGCAAGTCAAGGAATGGCAGCACGATGAAAGTCTGGAGTGGCACGTTCTCCAGTACCCCAACCACGCGGGTCTGCAAAGATGGGTTGTTGACCTGAACCATCTTTATTGCGCCGAGCCCGCGCTCTATGAACTCGATTGCGATCCGGCCGGCATTGAATGGATTGATTGCAACGATGCCCAGCAAAGCGTCCTGATGTTTCTCCGCAAAGGGCGTTCGGGCAAGGACGTCATTCTCGTTGCGTGCAACTTCACTCCCGTTCCGCGCCTTGCCTATCGAGTCGGTGTGCCGCGCGGAGGTTTCTGGAGGGAAATTCTCAACAGCGATGCCCCGGCATACTGGGGGAGTGGAGTGGGCAACTTAGGGGGCGCGGAAGCTGGCGCAGTCCCCGCGCATGGCCGCCCGTATTCTATCAGTCTCAACCTGCCGCCGCTCGCGATTGAATTCTTCAAGATCGATGGCGAATAGACAAGCATTGTCGTTCGGCGCGCCACGCCGCAGTTTTTTCCCCATTGCGCGCGTGTTTTCGATGATTGCGTTGACAGCAACAACGGGGTATGCTACTTTTCGTGGATTATCGAGCATGCCCCTGCCCAGGGAGTTCAATGAATGGCTTTTAACAAGGCCAAAGCGCTGCAAGAAGCGGAGAAAAGCGTCGCTCAGGGCAAAATCTCCCAGGCGATCAAGCAATACACGCAAATTATAGAGAAAGACCCTGATGATCTGGTCCTGATGAATACGCTCGGGGACCTCTACCTGCGCGACAAGAATCTTAAGGAAGCCCTGAATCAGTTCTACAAACTTGCCGGATCCTTCATGCAGGAAGGATTTACGGTGAAAGCGATTGCAATCTATCGCAAGATTTCCAAAGTTGCTTCCAACACAGCCGAACCGTTGCTCAAAATGGCTGAGCTTTACCAGACCCAGGGCTTAGGCCGTGAGGCGCGCGAGCAATATACGAATGCCTTTGAGTTCTTCAAAAAGACCGGGAAGAACGCGCAAGCGCTAGACGTCATTCGGAAGGTCGTGGGGCTCGATCCGACAGCAGTGGTCCCGCGCGTGCGGCTTGCCGAGTTCGCTGAGAAGCTGGGTGAAAAGAAAGAAGCGGCCGAAGCGTATCTCGCCGCCGCCGAAGTCGCGCTCGCACACGGCGACGAAGCGAGCATGAGCAACTCCCTCGCGAAAGCCGCGGCGCTCGCACCAGAGGATTCACGGCTGCATTTGCTTCAGGCGAAGTTGGCGCTCAGGCGAAAGGCTCCCGCCGAAGCTGAAAAGATTCTCGTCTCTTCAGCGGGCCTGAAGGATAATCTTGCGGCAAAGAAGCTGCTGCTTGAAGCCCGCATCGCAGCGCAAAGGCTCGATACGGCCGAGCCGCTCCTTCCTGAAGTCTTCAGAGCGAATCCATCCAACTATTCGCCCGTCGCCGCATATACAGGCGCTTGCCTCGCAAAAAAAGATTACGATGCAGCCTTTCGAACGCTCCGCGTGCTTGCCCCCGAGCTGGTCGCCGCCAGACAGGGGGCTCGGCTGCTCGAAAGCCTGCGGCAGATCTGGTTGGCCTTACCCAAGCACCTGCCCACGCTCGAGATGATTGCGGAGGTTTCCGAGCGCATCGGCGATGACTCGATGCTTCCCGAAGTGCAGGAAGCGTTAGGCCATGCTTATACCGAAGCTGGAGACCTTGAGAAGGCCGAGACTTGCTTCCGCAAACTGGTCGCCCGGGATCCCGAAAATGAGGCCTATACGGATTTGCTTAAGCAAGTTCTTCAGAAACGCGGGAAACAGTACGTTCCAGCGAACGCCACCGCACTAGCCGACCGGGAGATGGCTCTCGAACCGGAAGCGGCTGAAACGGCATCCGGCGCAAGTGGTATCGACCCCGCGGAAGCCGCGGCCGTCAAAGATGCGATTGACAACAGTGATCTCTTTGCGCGGTACAACCTGACCGAGAAAGCGGTTGCGGAACTTGAAAAGGTTTTGGCCGATTACCCCAACCAGGTTCAGATTCACCAGCGAATTCTTGAAGTCTCTCAGAAAACGATGCGCGACCGCGGCGCGCAGGCCGCTGACGCGCTGGTGCGAATCTACACCGAGAGCGGAGACCAACTGCGTGCTGAACGCTACCGGAATGCGGCGGCCGCATTGCGGGAAGGCCTGGAGGTCCCCGAACAAGCAGAGGAGAAGATGGCGCCTCTTGAAACCAGCGAACCACCTCCACCCTCGATGGCCGCTCCTGGCCCGGCGGAAATTGACTTGTCGCAGGAATTCGCCTTCTCGGCGCCGCAAGAGGCTGAAGCTGAGCCGGCGCTCGAAGTCCCGCTCGATCTTGGCGCTTCATTCGCTCAATCCGCATCCGAGCCCGCGCCGGCTGAATCGGAAGCACCCCAGCCCGAAGCAGTCGCAGGGCTCGGGCCGGAAGCTGCCTCGCCGTCTGGGGCGGTTGCCGAGGAGAAGTCTGGTCCCTTCAATTTTGATGAGGCCGTGCAGGAAATCGATTTTTACCTCCAGAACGGATTTCACGAGGAGGCCCGCAAAGTTGTTGAAGGGCTTGAGGCAAGCTATCCGGGCAATCCCGATGTCGCAAAGCTTGCTGAGCGAGTCGCCTCGCGTCAACCAAACCCCGCTGCCCCGGCTCCTGAAGTGGCGCCTCCACAATCCGAGCCTGAAGCCAAAGCGCCTGTCGAGGCAGCGCCGGCTCCAGGACCGGCTGCGACGACAAAGGCAGGCGGCGACGTTCTCGGCAGCTTGGCGAGCGACCTGGCCTCTTCAATGGGTGAGCTTGAGGCTCCGGCTTCTAAACAGGCCGCGCAACCCGCTTCACACCAATCAAAGGAAGGTCAGCCGGCTCAACCCTCGGAAGCGCCTTCAGGGATCGCGCAACTCAGCGGTCTGCTGGACGAACTTGGAGGAACCGAGGAGGCCCAGGCCCAAGGGGAAGACCCTGAAACGCACTATAACTTGGGAGTTGCGTTCCGCGAGATGGGACTGCTCGACGAAGCGATTGGAGAGTTCCAGAAGGTTCTTCGCGAAGCGCAAAACGGCAAATATCCCCCGCAATTCCTGCAGGCTTGCACGCTCCTTGCAGCCTCGTTTACGGAAAAAGGCATGCCCGCGATTGCGGCAAAATGGCTGACGCGTGCGCTTGAAACTCCCGGCCTCGATACAGAGGGAACGCTCGCGATTCTCTACGATTTGGGCAATGCTTACGAGCAGGCTGGCGATGCACGGAGCGCGCTCGAAAAGCTTACGGAAGTTTACAGCCAGAACATTGACTATCGCGACGTTGCCGAGAAAATCCGCATCCTACATCAGAAGGCATCCTGACCATTCCGCCCAACCCCAGATCGCGGCGCGCCGCGCGCGGCGTCTCCGAGGCGAGCCATCCGCGAGGCCGGGCGGGAAACCGTTTTGTGAGAACGTCCCTTATCATACTGGGCCTTGAAGTGGGTGTGTTTCTGGTCATCCTCCCGTGGGTCCGGTTATGGGATCAGAATTTTTTTGCCGGCCAATACCACTGGGTTGCCGTCGTGATGCGTAATAATTACGTTCGAGGGGCGGTTTCCGGAATTGGCCTTTCGGATATCTGGGTCGCTTTGCAGGAAGCCTGGGGGCTTCACACCCTTGCCGACGGAAGATGATCGGCGCCTTTGCTTCCTCTTCGAGTCCAAGCCCTGAAACCCGCCATGACCGTGAAAACTGCGCTTCGTCTTTATTACATCACGGACCGCCGCGCGCTCGAGCCGCACCCCCTCAGCGAACGAATCGCCGAGGCGATCGCGGCCGGCGTTGATGCGATACAAATTCGGGAAAAAGACCTGCCGGCCCGCGCCTTGGCAGAAATCACCGGGCGCGCGGTCGAGGACGCGCATGGGAAAGAGACTCGCATTCTCATAAACGATCGCCTCGATGTCGCGCAAGCGCTCGGCGCGCACGGCGTTCACTTAGGAAGACAATCCCTCCCGGCTCGTGTGGTGCGCGCCGCGGTTCCCGCTGATTTTCTCGTCGGCGTCTCCTGCCACTCGCTTGAGGAAGCGCTAGAGGCCGAACAGGCCGGCGCGAATTACGTGTTGCTCGGACCCATTTTTGAAACGCCGTCGAAGAAAGCGTTCGGCCCGCCGCTCGGGATCACGAAGCTCGCCGAAGCCACCCGTCGCGTGAAGATTCCTATCCTCGCGCTCGGTGGCATCACGCTGAATGACGTTCGGAGCTGCCTCGATGCCGGCGCCGCAGGGATCGCAGGGATTCGGATTTTTCAGGATTGCGACTCGCTCGAAGCGCGCGTGAAGCAATTGCGCGCCACAATCGCTTCCTCCGCGCCACAGGCTTGAACCCGCGCTCCCCCGCCCAGCGGAGCAAAATCCGCCCGTGCCGGGGTTAGACCGCTTCTTCGGTGTTATCGTCCGCGTGCCCGCGGAGGTCGGCGCGGCGTATCGGAACCTGTATTTCACGCCAATTGTCAAGGAGAAGGTCGCGCGCCCGGTGAATCTCGTACGCGAATCCCGTCGTAGAAACCGCTTGACAAGTGAGCGCGGGGGGGATACATTTTCTGCCATCTGTAGGTGAGCTAATTCTCGCATGAGTACACTGGCCCACAGATTCGCGATTCAAGATGAGGAGGGTTCCCCATGGCTTACCTTCTCGCGACTCTTCGGCGGTCCGCACGTCCTGTCACCCTTGCAATAGCCGCCGCGTTGGCGCTTCCGCTCGTCGCCAGCGCGCAGCTCTCCCAAAATTCTGCTATCAACCCCAACGATACGTGGGTTAGTTTTGACTTGACGATGCAAACCCAAACCAGCTCGAGCTCCCTGCCGATCCCGACTTATGCTCAGACGTACCACATGGAGTTGGGCTACGATGTCAACGGGCAAGTCGTAGTGAATCTTTGGCCCACTGGGGACGGCCAGTTTCCAAGCGAAGCGGCGACGGTCAGCGTTATTCGCTTGGCGGCTGGAAAGATCACCGTCTTCGACCAGAACGGCAACCCCGTCGCCTGGACCCCGCCGACGAGCAGCACGCCCGCCTTCAATCCCGCGGGTCTGCTTGGGAGCAATCCGGGCGCCTCGATTCTTTCGCGGCTCGTGACTTCGAACGTCCAGCAGCAGGCAACAAAGACAAACGCGGAGGTGGTTTACGCCAGTCCCACGTACACCCTGACAACCTCGTACTCGAGCGGCCCGGTGACGGAAGAGCGGTGGGACTATGTGGCTTCGGGCAGTGTGTACGTGGCGACGCAGGCGACCTTTTACCTCAGCGAGTCAAATACCACCCTGACCGTGACCCTGCAATTCGCCAACATCCACTGGAACGACAACTCGGCCGACGACGCGGCGAGGTCGAACGCCGGATTCACGGTCGTGGCCCCGCCCTCCACTACGACATCCACTCCTCCGACTCCCGCGCAGGGCTCGGAGACGGGCTGCCCGGCGGCTTCTTCCAACTTGGGCGGAACACAGAACGTCGTCTTCCAATACGGGCTCTTCAGCAGCAATTGTAGCTGGAAGCGCATGATTCCCTGGCTGAACGATTATTTCGTTTGGGGAAACGAACTCGACGAGACCAACATAAACACGCTCTCGACTATAGAGAGTCAGGCAAGCACTCTGGAGACCGACGTCCAAAGCGCGGTCAGCGCTGGGGGCCCAGCGCAGACATACCGCAACTACATCCTGATCGGGCAAAGCCAAGGAGGCCTGGTGTCCCGCGCAGCCGCTCAGGACTTCCAGAGCCAGTATCCGAATGTGAAGCCACCGTACGTTAGAGGCGTCCTCGACGTGGACGTGCCCAATCAGGGCGCGCCGCTTGCGGACTGGGCGCAGGTCGGTGCGAATGCCGCCATCGGCGACCTCGCGGTTGACCTGTGGCAGTACGTGGGTTGCAGCTCGCAGTACGACAACTCGCTCTGCTATCTGCTTTACACGCTCGACGGTGGCGTGATCTTGATCGGCGACGAGCTTATCCAGAGCAGCGCGGTGGGCGAGCTCGAACCCGGCAGCTCTTTCCTCAACAACCTCAACGGCACGACTGAAAAATTCCAGAAGGCCGCCCTCATCGGCCACACGCCCCGCCCGTGGGTCGAGGTGCGGGTCGCGGATAGCTTTCTGACTGCTTTCGCGGGCCTGAACTGCTATCCCGAGACGGCGTGCGGAGAGCGGAACGCCGCAAGAATCTATGGGGGCATCTTCGACGGCGTGTTTGTGACATGGGCCATCTCTGAGTTCGTCTGCGATCTGAACCAGGATCCGTTTGCATGCTCCCTCGCCGACGGGCTCCTCCCCATCTGGACCACCATGTTGCAGATCACGCTGACGTGGAACTTCATCACCACGGTAACTCCTCAGCAATCTTTGGCTGGAGATTTCAGCCCTTCCCTGGACGATGAGGACGGCGTTGTGCCCGCGCCCAGCCAAAACCACCCCTCGACGGGCGGTCCGACTGCCTATCAGTACTCCGTCAACCCCTCCGACTCGCACACGGGGGACACAAAGAGCGATCGCACGCGCAACGTTTTGGAGACAGCCCTCGCCGCGCCCGACCCGTTTGACGTGCCCACGCAGGCGAGCTGTCCCTTCTCCTCATCGCCCACGACCGCCAGTGTCTCGGGCAGCGGAGAGAGCGGGTCGTTCAACCTGAGCACCAATTCCGGCTGCCGGTGGAACACAGTGAGCAAAGACGCATGGATCTCGATCACTTCGGCGAGCGACAGCATCTCAAGCGGCACGATCAGTTACGCTGCGGCGGCGAATCCGCAGACGATTCCGCGAATCGGATACATCAATGCAGGAAATGGCGTAGCAGGTGTGACCTTCACCGTTAATCAGGCCGGACTTTGCACTTTCTCGCTGTCGCCGAGCGGGCCGCTCGTCATACAGCCCTCCGGCGGCACGTTCTCCGTCACAGTCAGCACGGGGGCCGATTGTCCGTGGTCCGCCGTATCCAACACGAGTTGGATTACAATCACCGGAGGGCCGGGCGGCAACGGCGGTGGCACGAGTTCGGGCACTTTTACATTCACCGCTGCCTCGAACTCGCAGGACGCGGATTTGACGGGGAGTATCACGGTCATGAACCAAACGCTCGCGGTGGTGATCGGAAGCCCGTCGGGAACGCCGGGCACGGGCTGGGTGACGATTTCGGGCTCGCCGCAAGACCAGACGTTCTACATGTGCGCGCCACAGTATGGCGGCTGCCCACAGCAAATCCCGGAGTCCGGCACGGTGACTGTGACGGTTGGCAGCTTCAGCGCGACGGCCACCTACGGCGGGACGGAGACAGCCGCTCAAATCGCAACGAGCCTGGCCAATGCGCTGAACGGTTCGGGCATCGTGGGCGCGACGGTCAGCGGCTCGACGATCTACATTACGTCCACGATCAACGGCGCGGCAACGAATTACCCGCTCGCGACATCGTACACGTTCAATTCGCCCTACACGAGCCCCGCGTTCACCTCCACCGCTTCGGGCTCGGCGCTGACCGGAGGGACGAACTGAGGGGGTGAGGCGAGGAGCGTTATGAGGTGGAAGAACGCGGCGGGCAGGCTGGCCCTGTGGGGAGTTTTCGGAACCGCAGGTTTGGTTCTGAGCGGCTGCGGCGGCGGGACGCCCGCGAGCAACTCGCCACCGCCTCCTCCGCCGCCGAGCGCCACCATCAGCATCGTGGGCGCCTACTATGCGCAGAATAGCTACATCAGCTTGCCCTATGCCATTGCCGGCCAGGGCGCGTTTCAACTTCTCGTCAACGGCGCGGGCTTTACGAGTTCGTCAGTGGTGGACTGGAACGGCAGTCCGCTGCCCACTCAGTTCGGCGACAGCACCGACCTCGCCGCGAATGTTTCGAGCGACCTGATCGCGGCGCCGGGGAAAGCGATGATTACGGTGGTCAACCCCGGCGGCGTGACCTCGAAGGGGGTGGAATTCCAGATCGCCTCCCCGGCCACGGCAACAGCAGGAGTAGTTCAGCTCGTCAGCGCCGCGCCCGACGGCTCCCCCGCGAACGGGGGCAGCGCCGTCACGTCGGTCAGCGCCACAGGGCGCTACGTGACCATGAACTCGAACGCAACCAACCTGACTTCCGGCCCTGTGAGCGCCTACGGCGAGATCTACGAGCGGGACACCTGCGTCGGCGCGCCGCCCGGCTGCGTGCCCACCACCATCCATGTCTCAGTCGCTTACGATGGTTCGCCCGAGAACAACGGTAGCGGGTGGTCCGCCGTCAGCGCCGATGGGCGTTACGTGGCTTTCAGCTCGGATGCGACGAACATCCTGCCGGAAAGCTCCGCCTGTGGCGATGGGCACTTCTGCGTGTTTCTCCGCGACACGTGCATTGGCGCGCCTTCGGGCTGCACGCCCACAACGATCCCAGTCTCCGTGAACGCGCAAGGGCAGTTAGTCTCCGGGGACGGCCCGGTGATCACCCCCGACGGACGATTTGTCAATTTCGACGGCCGGCAGTGCGACTTCGGAGTGGGGCCATGCACGGAGGCCAGCAGCTTTACACGCGACACGTGCATTGGGGCGCCTTCCGGCTGCACCCCCGCCACCTACCCAGCCTCACTCACGTACACCGGCGCGGAAGAAAACCAAACCAGCAATCTGGGGGAAATAAGCGCGACGGGACGGTTTTCGGCCTTCATTTCGTACGCGACCAACATGGTCCCAAATGAGGGGCCCCTGGCAGGCGTCTTCTGGCGCGACACGTGTCTCGGCGCATCCTCCGGCTGCGCGCCCACGACCCTCCGGGCGGACGTGCCCAATGGCGGCGGTCAACCGAACAACGGCGAGGATTCGGACCTTTTCATCCCCGTCAGCGCCGATGGCCGGTTCGTCGCTTTTGGCTCCGGCGCGACGAACTTGGTGTCGGCCAACGTCAACGCCAATTGCCCCGTATTCCAAGGCGTTGGCTGCTCGCATGTCTACGTACGGGATACCTGCACAGGCGCTCCCGCCGGGTGCACGCCGAGGACGAGCCTCGTTTCCATTGCCAACGACGGATCAATGGAAAACTGCTCAAGCCCGGGCAATCTCGGCGGGCAATCGCTGAGCGCGGATGGGCGCTTCGTGGCCTTTGGCTCGATTTCAACGAATCTCTCGCCGGACGATACTTTTCCCGCGTGCGGCTGGGAAGACATTTTTGTGAGGGACACGTGCTTCGGCGCTCCGAGCGGCTGCGTGCCGAGCACGGTGCGCGTCTCGGTGGCCAATTACGCGCAGCCCGGCGGCTCCGCCGACTCTATCTGCATAAGCACCGTCATGAGTGCCGACGGGCACTACGTTGTGTTCACCTCCCCCGCCACGGACTTCCTCTCGACTCCGTCCAACGGCCACGACCAGGTCTGGCTGGCCAAAACCGGCTTCTAATCCGCGGCTTATCCCCGAAAACAGGCGCGCGCGCCGGCCGCCAAACGCGCACGTATAGCAGAGGGGCGAGCGGCTGCGCGCAACCCCCGCCAACTCGCGCGCGGGTCGGCAGCGCCCAAGGGCCACGTCCGCACGTCAAGTTGGAACGGCACTAGTAATACTAGGTTAAGTATCTGTTGCTCTCCCGACCGGTGTCTGCTACATTGTCGGCATGACACCGCGAACCTTGAAAGAACTCGAGGCCCGGTTGACGCATTTTCTCGAAGAGTTGCTGGAAC
>JAKASG010000007.1 GCA_021828285.1 Acidobacteriota bacterium
GCCGTGCGCGAATACGTGGATCACCACAACCAAAATCCCAAGCCCTTCGTTTGGACTGCAAAGATTGAAAAGATCATGGAAAAGATCGCCCGCTGTAAAGCTGCCTATGAGACGCTACACTAGCGGCAGGAGGGGTTTCCATGAAAGGGAAAGTCGCACGGGCTTTGGTTTTGTCGAGCATTGCGGCGAGCTTTTTCATTTCAGGCTGCGGGACGTGGAGTACTACTGCTTCCCTGCCGTCGGCTACGGTCACGATCACGAGTCCAAGCGCGGAGCCGACGCTCGATCAGGGACAAAGCGTCAACATCACGGGCATAGTGACCGGCAACGTCTCAAACCATAACATCACCTGGTCCATCATGGGATGCACTGGCGCGGGCGGATCGTGTGGAACGCTTACCGGCGCCACGGCCAGCTCCGTCACCTACACGGCCCCAGCACCGCTTCCCACGACCATGACGGTGACGGTCGAAGCCGCCTGGGCGGCGAATCCGTTGATCAGCGCCATCCTCAGGATCAATGATGCCGCAGTGACGGTAACTATCACGGATAAAGTGTCCGAGATGGATGCGACGACGCTGCCCGGCCAAGGCTACTTCCAGCCTTTCCCTGCCCCGGGATTCGACGTGACGGTTGCGAACGATCCGAGCAACGGCGGGTTCACATGGACGCTGACAGCCAGCGGAGCGCCATGCTCGCCGGCCTGCGGTACATTCAAGGCCATTGCGACGTCGCCGATCGACAGCTTTGTGCAGTACACGCCGCCGGCGAGCGTTCCCTCGGTTCCAGACAATACGCCAACGATTACCGCGACTTCGGTGACCGATCCGACGAAATCTGATTCCGACACGTTCACGCTCTTCGACGGCGCAGCGGCCTGCGGAACGCAGGGGAGCGAAAGCATGCTCAACGGGCAATACGCCATCCTTTTGCAAGGGTTCGGCGGCTCCGATGGACAGCTCCCGAACGGTCAACCCGCGCCGGCTGGGACCGGCATTGGCAACGCTACGGTATACACGGCGGTCTTTGACGCGGACGGAACGGGCAAGGTTACGGGCGGACAGGATGGGTTGTCCGAAGTGTTCTCGTTCGGCGGCAGCGGATTTACGGGCGCCTCGTTATTTGGTAGCCCGGTTCTTCCCTCGGCCAGCTCTTATTCAGTCGGACCAGACGGCCGCGGCTGCCTGGTGCTCACCGACAGCTTCGGCTTAACCGAGAGACTTCGCTTTTCACTTGGAGGCGCGACCGGAGCAACGGCGACCAAAGGCGATGCCATCCTCTCGAGCCAGCAAGAAGAATGGGACCCGTTGAGCGCTGCGGGAATTCTGAGGCTCCAAGAGCCTTCGGCGTTCTCACTCGCCGCTCTCGCGAGCAACTATGCAATGGGCGTGGATGGGTGGGAAAATTCGAATGCTCTACTCACACACTTTGCCATCGTCGGCTCGTTCGCGCAGAGCGCCGGGACCGTATCGAATCAGGTCTTTGCCGGGAATGATGGCGGTAAACTTCAGGGCGTGGGTCAATATTACATCCCGAACGCTCCCAACGGGACCATCCAGACTGCCTCGACTCAGTTCGGGACGGCTAACGCAATATTCAACGGGCTTCCCGACCCGGCCCCGCCGACAGTTATCTATGCGCAGATCTCTATCATTATCATCAATCCATCGGAACTGTTCGTGGTCGGCTTCGGGGGCACGAGCAGCGGCTTCGGCTCCTACCTGTTCAGTGGAAGGGCGATTGCGACGGCCAGTTCCTTCAGCAGTTCTTCTATTTCGCCAAAATATATCTTCCGGCTGACGGGAAGCGCTTCCGGCGCGGCTACCGCGTCGATTGGAACTATGGGGTTTGCAGGGAGCGATTCCGGAACTGTTTCCGGTGCGCTCGATCAATTCTCATCGGGCAACGCGTCAAGCTCGAGCATCACCGAGGATTACCGTCTGCTGACGAACACGGGCGAGACCGACATCGGTCCGACCAACGGAGGCGTGTCGCAAGTTCTTTTCCTGACGAATCCCGCAGACGGCATTTCAGGATTCATGATGGGAGCGGATGCGGGCGCGAGCCTCGGCGTTGCCGAAGCGCAGCCCAATGTCAGCTACAGCAATAGCTCGCTTTCCGGCAACTTCTTTTTCGGCAGCAAGGAGCCGGGCGACAATACGGTTCAGAACACTTCGGGCACCGCCTCCGTATCCTCAGGAAATCTCGAAGGGACGGGCGACATGGCTTCGCTCTCTGGATTCACGCTTGGGACGACGTTCAGCGCGCCGGTTACGATCAATGCGGACGGCACGGGAAATCTGGGCCCGAACAGCGTTGCCGTGACCAACGGCGCGAAGCTGTTTTACATCAATGAAGCGGCAGGCGCGCCGGCCGCGGTGCAAGTGTTCGAGCCATAGAGCTCGCATAAGCCCTCGACATCGCACAACGATATGTGCGCCACGCCACGGGCGAGGCGCGCGTGCTACGGCCGGCTGTCTGAGACCGCCGCTACAGCCGAAGGCCGAGGAGGACTTCCAGGGCGGACTGCGCGGTGGCAAGCGAAGCGCGGAGGCGGACGGCTTTTGCCTCAGCGGCGAGGTAACTCGATTCCACGTTCACATAAAGGCCGGCGTTCAGTTTGTACTCGCGGAGGTTTCGCTCCGTCGCTTCCGCCGCCGTCTTCAGCACGGGCAAGCGCGCGTCGAGATCGCGAAGCTGGGATTGCATGATTGCGGCGGCGTGCCATACTTCATGGGCGTTGCCGACGGCCTGATCGAGCCGCGCCTGATAGGTTTGCCGCAAGAGGGCTCGCGTGGCCCGGGCGACGGCAATCTGGCCTCGATTACGGTTGAAAAGAGGCAGAGACAAGGTGACGGCGGGACCAAAAGCGTTGAGTCCTTCAAGAGGATCGCGGGTGAGCGTCACGCCGGCTGTCAGCGCGGGAAACTGGGCGAGAATGGCTTCGCGCAAAGTTTCCTCCTGGCTCCGGTAACCGGCGCGAAGGGCGAGCAAATCGGCGCGCCGGCGCGGCAGCGAGGCGAGAGCCTGCTTGAATTTCGCAGGCGAAAGCGGCGGCTCGCTCACAGGGCCGATCAGGTGAAGGCGCGCATCTGGTTTGAGGCCGAGTAACTGGTTGAGTGACTGGCGGGCCAAATTAGCATCGAGCTGGACTTGGCGAAGGTTCGTCTCGGACTGGACCAGGAGCGCGAGATCGGCATCGGCCGGGCCCAAAGTCAGATTTCCCTTCCCGAGCGCCAGCCGGTCCTGACGATATCGGCGCGCGAGCAGGTCACGGCTCGCGGAAAGAATGGACCCGAGCTCGGCGTCCGTGCGGGCTTGAATGAAAAGCTCGCGAGCTTTTTCCGCGACCTGCCATTCCTGCCACAGAATATTGAGCCGTACTTGCCGCACGTGAGCGCCGGCCGCAGCCCGCGCCGCGCCGCGAGTCCTGAGTGCTTCGATCTCCTGGCTCAAGCCGAGGCCGCCGCCGTAATTGACGGCGGATTCCGCGAAATTGGCGCTGACGACGGGATCGGGCAACAGCCCTGCCGCAAAGAGTTGCGCGCTTGCGACCCCCTCCTGCAAACGCGCGGCCTTAAGCATGGGATCATTGAACACGGCGAGCGTGACAACGGAGGTTTCATCCAAACCACTTGCGGAGAACGAATGCGGCTTCAGCCCGGGCAACATAAATTCGCTCGCGGGGACGGTGAGCGCCGGAACGCTTGCCAAATCCGGCGTGGCGGGCAAAGGCGACGGGCTGTACCTGGCACAGCTTGAAAACATCATCAGAAAGCCGAAGAAGGCGGCGGAGACCGCGAAACGCGAGAAAGCGAATCGGCTCATTTCGAACCCTCCTTGGCAAGCTGTCTTCCGCGATAACGGAGGTAAAGAGCCGGAATGAGGTTCGCGCTCAAGACCGCGCTCCAAAGAATGCCGCCCATGACGACCAGGGCGAGACCCTGTTCCGGAGCTGCGCCGGTTCCCCAGCCGAGCGCCGGCGGCAACATGCCGAGCACAGCCGTCAGCGTCGTCAGCGCGATGGGGCGAAAACGCACCTGGACGGCTTCCGAGACCGCGTCTTCGAGCGGCAGGCCCGCGGCTTCATTCCGCCGGGCGCGATACAGCAAAACGATTCCGTGGTTGAGGCCCACACCGACGAGCGTGAGGAAAGCGACCATACCGACGGCGTTCAGGCCGACGCCGCTCACGACGAGCGCGAAAATGCCTCCAGTGAAAGCGAGCGGAACTTGAACGAGGAGCAATCCGGGCACAAGCAATCCGTCGAATTGGAGAATCATGATACCCGTCATCAGCACGATGGCTGCGATGGCGGCAAGCCCAAGGCCGAGCGCTGTGTCCTCAAGCTCCGGGAAAAGCCCCGCGAAGGCATAGCGATAACCCGAAGGCATGCGCAGACTCGCAAGCGCACGGCGGGCGGCGGCAATCGTGCTGCCCAGTGGACCCCTTGGCGTGGCCACGATTTCAAGCGCGCGCGCGCCGTCAATGTGCCGTATCTGATTCGGCGTGGCGACCATCCGGACATTCGCCAATTGGCCGAGGGGTGTCCAGCCCGCGGCGCGAATCGGCAGGAGGCGCAAGGCGCGAAGCGATTTATCGGGCGCGTCGGCGAGGCGAACATAAAGGTCGAGCGGAACATTGCCTTCGGGCACTTGGGCCACAACCTGGCCGTTCAGAAGCGGTGCGAGCTGGCTGTTCAACTCGAACGGCGTGAGGCCGTAGGCGGCCATCGCCTGGGCGTTTGGATGAATTCGGAGTTCCGTGACGGGATAAGCGTCATTGTTGAAAACGCTCGAAAGCGCGCGAACCGGCTCGAGACGCGCGGTGATTTTTTCCGAAAGCGAGCGAAGCTCGGGAATGCTGGGGCCAAAGACTTCAAGTACGAAAGGCTGCGGAAGCCCGGAAAGACTTTCGCCGAGTCTTTCGACGGTCGGTGTATCAATGGATAGCTGGACCGCAGGCAAACGGCTTTCCTTCATCAGCCGGTTGCCGATTTCGGTCAGGCTGTTGACGCTTACGCCTCGTTTGAGCTGAATTTGAATTTCGCCTCCGTACGTTGGTTCCGTGTAAGTCGTGCTCGATGCCGAACCGATGCGGGCGAAGGTGCGCACGACGTCGGGATCGGCGCGCATGCGAGCGGTCATCGCGCGCACGGTCGCTTCGGTGGCGCGCAAAGAGGTGCCGGGCGGCAGCATAAAGCTTTCGAGCAAAACCCCCTCATTCGGTAAAGGCAAAAAGTTGATGGGGACGAGAACGAGGCCGCCGAGGCTCGCCAGAAGCAACAAGACGCAACCCATCAAGCTCAGGCGGGGATATTTGGAGACGGCGTGGAACAGGCGCATGTTCCACCCCCGGAATTTTTCAAATGCCTTGCCCGCCAGGGTGGGCGCGGCACGAGGATGAGCCTTGATGAACTTCAGGCTCAAAGGGACCAGGGTCAGCGAAATTGCAAGTGAAGCGAGGAGCGCAAGCGTCATGGCAAGCGCGAAAGGAATAAAGAAAAGGCCCGCGAGACCTCCGACGAACAACAAGGGAACAAAAACGGAAACGGTGGTGAGCGTGCCGGTAACGTCCGGACTGGCAATGTCTTTGAGGCCCTGAAGGATTCCAAGATGATGCTCGTCGCCCCGCTCCCAGCGGTGGTAAATGCTTTCAAGGACGATGATGCCGTCGTCGGCGAGCAATCCGACGGCGATGGTGAGCGCGCCGAGCGTCATGAGATTCAGCGAGTGATGAAGCGAATAAAGCCCGGCGACGGCAAGCACCAGCGACAAGGGAATGCTGAAGGCCAGGATCCAAACGCCGCCGCCCGCGCCAAGCACCCAAAGCATGACCGCAATGGCGAGCGCTCCGCCGATCAGGAGATCCCGCGTCAGGTCCCGGCCGACGAGATTCACCAGATGGCCTTGATCGTAAATGCTGACCCAGCGCACGCCCGGAGGCAATTGGCCGGAAGTTTGCTTGAGCGCGCTTGCAACTTCCTGAGTCACGGGAATGGTGGAGGCTTTCGGCTGCTTGAAAACGATGAGAGCGACGCTCGGATGGCGGTCCAGGAACACGGCGTTCAGCGTGGGGACTCGCCCGCGCACGACGCGCGCCAAATCCGCAAGCGGAATCGGGCCGCTGGCGCTCGCGACGGGGATTCGCTCAAGATCGGAAATTGTTGCCGGAAAATTGCGGACTTCAATGAAAACGTCCTGATGCCCTTCGCGGAGATAACCGCCCGGCTGGATAACGACGTCGCGCCGGAGGGCCCGAGTGAGCGCTCCGATCGGAACCTGAAAGCGAACCATCGCAGCAAGATTCGGCTGGACCCACAAGGCCTCCTGGCCGGCGCCATAAACTTCAACCCGCTGCACGCCGGGCAGAGCGCGCAGTGCCGGGACGATCCTGGCCTCGGCGGCGCGCTCGACGGCGACGGGAGAAACCGCTGGAGGAATTTTCGCGGCGTAATCGGCAACCTCATTGATGGCGTTACCCATGATCTCGGCATAAGGATGCGCGGAGACCGGAATGCGCGCGCGGGCACGGTCAATGGCGCTATTGACGGACTGCAAGTCCGCCTGAGGGTCCGTGCCTTGCCGGAAGCGCACGTCGGTCACGACCTCGCCGTCGCCCATCGTCGAGCGCACACCGACCATATCGGGCAGCGCCAGGATTTCGCCTTCAATCGGCCAGGCAATTTGTGCCTCGAGTTCCCGAGCCGTCGCGCCGGGCTCATGCGTGATGACGGTGATTTGAGGAAAATCGAAGCGCGGCAGAACTTCCACGGGTATGCGCCAAAGCGCATAAGCGCCGTAAGCGATGAGGGCGCAATAAACAAGCGCCCAAACGAAGGGCTTTGAAAGCAATCGTGCGAAAAGGGTTCGTTCGCTCGCCATAGGCTCTTAGCCCGCCGGCTGATAACGCCGAGCGATACCGCGATGAAAAAGCAGATAGGCGTTTTCAACCACCACTTGCGCACCCGGCTCGAGTCCGCTTTTCAGGTATGTCATCCAGCCGCGCGCCGGACCCGGCACGACGGCCTGGGGTCGGTCGCCTTGAGGGGTGTGCACCAAGACCCACCATTTTCCCCGGTCGATGATGAGGGCGCGAGTCGGAACCGCAACCATCCGGCGCGCCGGCAAATCGAGGCGCACTGTGCCATACTCGCCGTTCATCCAGTTGAAACGGCGAGTGCGAGGGACAAGCGCAACCGATTCGCCGCCTCCTGCCGTGAGCGCGCCCAGGATTTCCGCAACACGCACTGGAATCGGATCGCTTCCGCCGGCGGGTGAAAACTCGCCCGTCACTCCGGTTTGAATCACGCGCAGATCGGCGCCGTAATAGACTGCGCGGAGCCACAGGCGCCCCGATAATTGGAGCGTAACCACGGGCGCGCCTGTTGCGACCAGCTCGCCGCTCGAGGCATTCACACTGAGCACGATCCCGCTTGCCGGAGCGCGCACGGTCATCATGCGGCGCACGGCGGCGAGGCGGCTTCGTGCATTATCGAAATTCGTCTGGGACTGCGCGACGGCGCTTTCCGCTGCG
Organism: Acidobacteriota bacterium; assembly: GCA_021828285.1. Taxonomy (GTDB): domain Bacteria; phylum Acidobacteriota; class Terriglobia; order UBA7540; family UBA7540; genus JAKASG01. Next base: position 7,537 of record JAKASG010000007.1, read on the forward strand.
TGCACCGCCTGGCGCGTGCTCAAGTGAGAGATCAGTTGTTGTTTGAGGATAACAAAAGATCTTTGCGCGGCGGTGAGCTGGGCGCGGGCGCTTCGCACGTTCGCCCTGTCTTGCAGCAGCATGGAGGTTATCTGCGGCCCTTCGAGATGCGCCAATTCCTCGCCCGCCCGGACGCGCATTCCCGGCAGCGCGCTCAAGCCGTCAAGAATTCCCTGTTCCGCCGCACGCACGGGCAGGACGGCGATAGGCACAACTTGCGCGTAGGCCCGCAAGTGAGGCGTGAAGGCGCTTGCCTGCGCGGTGGCATAAGCCGCGCCGCGCGACTGCCCTTTCGCAAGCGACTGTTTCGCGCCGAGCGAAAGGAACGCTGCGACGAGCACGCAAGCCCACGTGAAGGGGCGCGCCGAAGCCGGTGCAAAGCTCCGAAATGAATTCGTTCGCATGGTTCTGACACCTCCGTTCGCTGAAATGTCCGGCGCCAACGGCAAGCGCGCTTGAAACACGGAATCTCGCGCGCGAGCAGGACGCGCCGAAGGCCCGGCTGAATGAGTTTCGAGACAAAGCCAGTCCGCAGGATTGAGAGGCTTGGAATTCGAGGCGGAGAAGGAACTCCCGGCCAGCGAACAGAACTCGACCGTACAGCCTCGAAGCGAAAGCCCGGCAGACCGGAAGGATTGGGGATGTCTAAATTCGGAGCGGTGTGGGCGGCGAATGAATCGGAGTCAGCAGGCGAACAGGTTCGCACGCGATGTGCAGGACGGCGGGCGCGCCCTTGCGCAAATAAGCGGATTTGCGCGAAAGCGAATAGCGCGCGCGGAGCTTGCGCGCCTCGAAAAGAATCAGACAGAAGCCGCAGGCAAAAAGCGTGAGCCGGCCGCTTGCGTTCGTGAGGATATCGTGAACTTCCTGGCGCGGCCCGTCCCAAAAATCGAACGTTTCCGCAACCGGCCCTGAGATGTACCATCCGAGCCAGAGCAGAACGACGACCCTAAGAGCGGTCCGTTTCACACCTTCTTTATACCGCAAAGTGTCGCCGGCGGTCAATAGCAGCCCCAAATATTGTGTACAATTGAGATATGCGAAAACGAATTGAACATGATTCTTTAGGCGACGTTGAAGTTCCTGCGGGAGCGTTTTACGGCGCTCAAACCGCGCGTGCGGTTGCGAACTATCCCATCAGCGGTCTGCGCGCGCATCCCGCGCTGATCCGAGCCTACGGCCTGCTGAAGCTCGCCTGCGCCGAAGTTAACATGGAGCTCGGAATGATTCCACGCGGCGTCGGACGAGCCGTGGTGCGCGCGGCGCGCGATGTGGCGGAGGGCCGGCTCAACAGCGAGTTTGTGGTGGATGTTTATCAGGCGGGCGCGGGCGTGAGCTTCCACATGAACGTGAACGAAGTGATCGCGAACCGCGCGATTTGGCATCTCACCGGCCAAAGCACCGCGAAGCTCGGCGACCATTCGATCGTGCATCCGAACGACCATGTCAATTTCGGCCAATCCACGAACGACACGTTTCCGACGGCTATGCGCCTGGCTTCCCTGCTCCTCGCGGAAGAATTCCTCCCGGCGCTCGAAGAGCTCGAAAAAGCGTTCGCGAAAAAAGGGCGGGAATTCGACGGGATTCTGAAGAGCGGACGAACGCACCTGCAGGATGCGGTGCCGATCCGGCTCGGTCAGGAATTTGCGGCCTATGCGCAGACGCTCGGCGAATTGCGCGCGCACATTAAAGCAAACGCGCGGCCGCTCGAGGAACTCGGCATCGGCGGAAGCGCCGTGGGCACGGGGCTGAACGCCCATCCCTCGTTTTCGCGGCTCGTGGTAGCTCGCCTCGCGCGCCTCACGGGTTTGAAGCTGCGCGTCGCGCCCGACTTGCGCGCGGCGATGCAATCGCAATTCCCGCTCGCGTCGCTTTCGGGCGCGCTTCGCAATCTCGCCCTCGAGCTCATTCGCATCGGCAACGACCTGCGTTTATTGACGAGCGGGCCGCTGACCGGCCTCGGCGAGATTGTCCTGCCCGCGCTCCAGCCGGGGTCGAGCATTATGCCCGGGAAAGTCAATCCCGTGATGGCGGAATTGCTGGATATGGTGGCGTTCCAGGTGGTCGGCTGCGACACGGCGGTCGCGCTCGCCGTGCAGGCGGGACAGCTCGAGCTGAACGTCATGATGCCGGCGATGATTTGGAACGTCGCGCACAGCCTGGAGATTCTGAAGAACACTTGCCGGGCCGTTGCGCGCCGGTGCGTGCTCGGCATTCGCGCAAACCGGGAAATCTGCGAGCGCTACGCCCATCGCACGCCCTCCATCGCGACGGCGCTCAATCCCGTGATCGGCTATTCTCGCGCCGCGGAGATTGTAAAGAAATCGCTCGCCAGCGGAAAGACGATTCCGGAAGTTTGCCTTGAAGAGAAAGTTCTTACGGAGCAGGAACTGAAGCGAATTCTCGATCCGCACCGGATGACCGAGCCCGGCGTGGCCCGCTCGCGGCGGAAGTAATTCGGAGCAAACGGAACGCTTGTGGCGGACCAAGCGGCGGCGAGCCCATCAGCCGGCGGGCAAGCCGCCGCAGTCCAGAGCGCTAGTGGCCTTCGCCGCCCAGCTCGCGCACGATATCGCCAACAAAGGCGCGCGCATCCCCAAATAACATCAATGTTTTGTCCATGTAATAGAGGCCGTTATCAATGCCGGCAAAGCCGGGGCTCAAGCTGCGCTTGATGACCATCACCGTGCGGGCTTTGTCGGCCTCGATGATGGGCATGCCATAGATGGGGCTGCCTTGATCCGTCTTGGCGGCGGGATTAGTGACGTCGTTCGCGCCGATGATAAGCGCAACGTCGGTGTGGGGCAAATCGCTGTTGGCGGATTCCATGTCAATCAGCTTGTCGTACGGAATATCGGCTTCGGCGAGAAGAACGTTCATGTGTCCGGGCATGCGGCCGGCGACAGGGTGAATGGCGAAGCGAACGTCCACGCCCTTTTTGCCGAGCGTGTCGAAAAGCTCGCGGACTTTGTGCTGCGCTTGCGCGACGGCCATGCCGTAACCTGGAATGACAATCACCGAATTGGAGGCGGCGAGAATACCGGCGGCTTCCTCGGGAGAAGCCGAACGCACGGTCCGATCTTCCTGCGCGGCCGCGGCGGAAACCTGGAGCTGGCCGAAAGCCCCAAAGAGCACGTTGGTGAACGAGCGGTTCATGGCCTTGCACATGATGACGGCCAGAATGAAGCCGGACGATCCGTCGAGCGCGCCCGCGACGACCAGGACTTTCGAATCGAGCACAAAGCCGAGCAAGGCGGCGGAAAGTCCGACGTAGGAGTTCAGCAGTGCGATGACGGTCGGCATGTCCGCTCCGCCAATGGGCGTCACGAGCATCACGCCGAAAAGCAGCGAGACGATGACCATCGCCGGAAACAGGGCGGGAAATCGTCCCGGCTCGACGATCATGATGAGCGCGATGACGATGGCCGCGCCGAGCGTGCAAAAACTGACGATATTCTGGCCTTTATAGGTGATGGGACGCTGCGGCAGGAATTCCTGAAGCTTCCCGGCGGCAATCAAGCTGCCGGTGAAGCTCAGCGCGCCGATGATGACTTCAAGCGAAATCTCCGTCATGCCGAAACGCGTGAGATTCGGGAAGCGAACGTAATACTCCGCAATGCCGATCGTCGCTGCGGCGAGCGCGCCGAAGGCGTGGCTCAAGGCGGTCCGCTGAGGAACCGCCGTCATGTGAACCATGCCGAGCGGAATGCCGATGATGGCTCCCACGATCAGCGCGACAAGAATCCAGCGGTATTGAACCAGAGTGGGATTGAAGAACGTGGTCAGGACGGCGAGCGCCGCGCCAATTTCGCCCGCCAGCACGCCGCGGCGCGCCGTCGCCGGCGAGCTGAGCCACTTGAGCGCCAGGATGAACAGGCCGACGGCGACGATGTAGCTGAATTCGGTGAGATCCGGGTTGACGTGAATCATTGTTTTTTACGCCTGCTGAGTTTGAACATGTGAAGCATACGGTCGGTGATGAGAAAACCGCCGACCATGTTGCTGAAGGCGGCGGCAACCGCCACGGCGCCCAGAACGACGGAAACTTTCGTTTCCGCGCGTCCGGCGATGATGATGGCCGCGACCACGACGACGGCGTCGAGCGCGTTCGTAAGGGACATCAACGGCGTGTGCAAGAGCGGCGAGACGCGGCGGATGACCTCGAATCCCACAAATCCCGCCAGCACGAATACGTAGACATTACTGATGAAGCCTTGCGGCATCGTTCTTCCCTCCTCGAAGGGTTCAGGCTAAGACGCGGAAGGCGCAGATTGCGCGAAAAATTCGCGCACCCGCTTATTGACCACCTCGCCGTTTTGTGTCAAGAGCGTTTCGCGGGTGATCTCATCTTCCGGATTCAAATCGGGCTTTCCGCCCTTGAACACGTGCGTCACAAAATTCGTGATGTTACGTGCGTAGAGCTGGCTTGCGTGATACGGCACGGAACTCGCCAGATTGATGGTGCCGATGACGCTCACGCCGTTCTCGGCGACGATCTCGTTCGCACGCGTCAGCTCACAGTTCCCTCCCCGCTCGGCGGCGAGGTCCACGATGACCGAGCCGGGTTCCATACCGTGCACCATCTCGCGCGTCAGCAGGAGGGGCGGTTTGCGGCCGGGAACGACGGCGGCCGTAATCACGACGTCGTGTTCGGCGACGACCTTGCCGAGCAACTCTCGCTGGCGGTCGTAGAATGCCTTGTCCTGCGCCCGGGCGTAACCTCGCTCGTCCTGCGCGTTGCTCGCCTCGATTGGCAATTCGACGAATCGCCCGCCGACGCTCAGCACCTGCTCTTTGACGTCCGGACGAAGGTCATAGGCGGAGGCGACGGCCCCCAGACGCCGCGCCGTAGCAATGGCCTGAAGCCCGGCGACTCCGGCGCCGATGATGAGCACTCGGGCGGGCGTCACCGTTCCGGCCGCGGTTGTCAGCATCGGGAAAATTCGGGGCAACGTATAAGCAGCGCGAATGACGGCTTGATAGCCGCAAAGCGTCGCCATCGAAGACAGAGCATCCATGCTCTGGGCGCGCGTGATGCGCGGCATCAGCTCGAGCGCGAAGGAGACGGCGCCCGTCGCCGCGATTTCCTGAACGGTTTTGGCTCCGTCGAGCGGCCGCATAAAGCCCACCAAAAACTGGCCCTTGCGCAGGAGCGGAAGGTCGTCCCGGCCGTTTTCCATGTTCGAGCCGTAACAAAGCACTTGGGCGATGAGGTCCGCGGTCTTGAAAACCTCGGCGCGAGTGGAAGCGATGCGCGCCCCCTTCGCGCGGAACTCCTCATCGGGACAAGCCGCGGCAACTCCGGCTCCCGTTTCAAGGATGACTTCAAAGCCCGCTTTCGCGAGCGCCGGAAGCACGACCGGCGCAATCGCCACGCGCCGCTCGCCCGGAAATATCTCCTTGGGCACTCCAATCAACATAGCGAAATCCTCTAGGTCGCCCGCGTGCTCGGAAGCCAATACAATTCTTCACGGACGAATTCTTTTTGAAATCCGCGCCGACGCAGAATGCCTTTCGCATTCGCAATCATTTGCGGATGGCCGCACAAATAAACGCTTGCGTTCGTGGAATCGAGCTCGAACTGGTCGAGGTACTTCCGCAGGATGTCCTCCGCCCGGCCGACTTCACCCTGCCAGCCCGGATCTTCCCACGGCCGGCTGACGACGGGAATATAACGAATCCAGCCGTATTTTGCAGCGTAACCGTCCAGCTCATCGCGATAGGCGAATTCCCAGGAACGGCTCGCGGCTTGCAGGATGAAGAGCTCCGCATCCGGCTGATTTCCCGCCTCCGCCTGCCGGGCGAGCGTCCGGGCCATGCTCATATAAGGAGCGACGCCCGTCACGGTCGCCACCAGAAAATGCCGTTTGTGGCCGCTTTCGACGTCGAGAGTAAACCGCCCTTTCGCCTGTCGCCGCACATGAAACTCATCGCCTACGTGCAGCTTGTGGAGCAGAGGAGAAAGTCCTCCTTGCGGCACAAGCTCCACAAAAAATTCAAGCTCCGGCTCGAGAGGGCTCGAAACAATCGAGTACTGGCGTTCGACGCGGCGCGAGCCGTAATCCACGCCGAGAGTGGCGTATTGCCCGGGCTGGAACGGAAGGGGCGCTTCAGGCCGAACCCGAACCGACCAAAGGTCAGGCGAATGGTCCTTCCGCTCAACAATTCGGACTTGCTGGAACTTTTCCTCGGAGACTGCCATGAGCGATGCCATGAATCCTTGCGGCCGAAAGCGATTTCCTGCCTGACAGAAATCGTCCGTACCAGCATACAACAATTCATTCGTTTTGTGGGACAGCAAAACACGCGAGGCTGCAACCCTCTCGGCAAATCGCAATTTAACTCGAATTGCCGATGCCGCGATGTGATAAGGGTCACAATACGAAGAACCTTAACACGGCGCTCATTCCGCTTAGCCTTTTTCCGAGGCAACGCAGGCGCCGCAATCGAATCGAAAGAAGAGGATGCTGTTGCGACCCTTCGAGGGCCGCGTTAAACTCGATGCGAAAGACGATGGACCCTTCGATGAGCGGCCTGCGCTTCGATAGCTTGAACTGGCGACAAGGACGGAATCAGCGCCGTGAAAGGAGATCTATGAGGAAGACTGCCGTGAGGTGCGCGGTGCTGCTTGCTGCCGCGCTGCCGGTGGCGGCCGCTGCGCAAAGTTCGAGTTACGTGATTCCCGAGGGAACGCACCTGCACGTCGAGCTCACCACAACCCTCACGACCAAGGTTAATCAAGTGGGCGATCTCTTCAGCGGGCAGATCACGGAACCGATTTTCGCCAATCATGAGGAGGCCGTGCCGACCGGCAGCACGGTTCGGGGGCACATTACCCTGCTCACGCCGCCGGGGCGGCACGTGAAAGCGGAAATCCGTCTGTCACTCGACAGCATTACAACCCCGAATGGAATCGTCTACCATCTTGCTTCGGGATTACAGGGAATCGCCGGCGGGTCGAACGCGAAAATGAAAGGCAAGGAAGGCGTCGCGCAAGGCCCGGGCAAGAGCAAGAAGAAGACGGCGGAGCAAGTGGGCATCGGCGCCGGAGCCGGAGCGGCCATCGGCGCGATTGCCGCCGGCGGACCAGGCGCCCTTTATGGGATGGGCATCGGCGCAGCGGCATTGTTTATCCGGCGGATGCTGAAGAAGAACAAGGATATCGTCCTCGTGCAGGGTACACACCTGATTTTTGAAGTCCCGCGCGCCATCACCGCGACGCGTGTCCGGGCCGCCGCAGCCACCGCAAGCCAATAGCCGCTTTTCCGGGAGAGCACCGCCTGGCGGCGCTACAGGCGCTTCCGGATATCCCCGATGATCTGTTTGCCGTGGAACCGGCCGTTTTCGATGAAAATTTCGTTCGTCTCGTAGCCGGAGATCACAACGCCGGCAAGATAGAGCCCGGGCACTGACGATTCGAGAGTCTGGGGATCGCAGCGCGGCCGCGAGGTTTCAGGATCGAGTTCGACTCCGGCGCGGCGAAGCAAATCGAAATCAGGGTGGTAACCGGTGAGCGCGAGAACGAAATCGTTTTCGAGCCGCGAGGTTTCGCCGGCGGCTTTTCGCACGATGATTTCGTTCCGCTTGATCTCAACAATTTCAGTTTGGAGCAGCAGATGAATCGAGCCTTCCTTGATGCGGTTCTCGAGATCAGGCCGGACCCAATACTTGATGTGCCGGCTGAGCGCCTCCTCGCGGTGAATGATGGTGACTTCCGCGCCGTGCCGGTAAAGATCGAGCGAGGTGACCGCGGCGGAATTGGCGCCGCCGATGACCGCGACCTTCCGGCCGAAGAAGTAGTGGCCTTCCATCGCGTAGTGCGAAACTTTCGGCAGATCCTCACCTGGAATGCCGAGCATGTTCGGCAAATCATAATAGCCGGTCGCGACAATCACCTTTCGCGAGCGATAGTTCCTGCGTTCTCCCTCCACGGTCTCCGCCTCCGCGCGAAACCCGCCGTCTTCCGCGGCGATTCCGAGCACGCGCACTTCATAATGAATGGGAAGACAATAATGCTGCGCGACGCGGCGGTAATATTCGAGCGCTTCGGCCCGCGCCGGCTTGACGTTGACGCTCGCGAGCGGCAAGCCGCCGATTTCGAGCAACTCACGGCTGGTGAAAAACGTCATGTTCGCGGGGTAGTTGAAGAGCGAATTGACGAGGCAGCCTTTTTCAAGAATGAGAAAGTCGAGGCCCGCGCGCTGCGCTTCAATGCCGCACGCCAAACCCGTCGGCCCCGCGCCGACAATCATCAGATCAAGAGATTCCGCCATAGATCCAAAGCCACGCTTTGAAGCGGGCGCGTGAGTCGCCTCTACGCCTGGGGCGCAAGCGCGCGTTCGAGGTCGCCGCGCATCCTCGCAAATTCGGCGAGCATCTCGGGCGACGCCTCGATGGTCTCACCGTGGCATTGGAAGACTTTGCCGCCCGATTGCTCGACGAGCATTCCGATGCCTTGATCCATCAACCGCCCCGCCTGGCCGAAGATTTTGATTCCGGCTGCCGAAAGTTCGAGCAGCGCAACGAAGCCGTTCCGTTCGACAGCGAGATTGCGCTCGACCCGCTCGAGCGTCATGAATCGAAACCCCGCGCGAAGCAGCCGCTCAAGCGCCGAGCGTTGGTCAGGCGTCAGATCCTTCAGATCAAATTCGGCCATGCCGAAAACCTTGCGCCGGAAATTCCGGGAGCGTCCGGCAGACTCGCGGGCCAATGCCCGCGCTCCCGAAGCCCGCACTCATCCTCTTATGTAGCGATGGGAAGAGTTTCGGCAAGCAGGAATTGACGGGGACCCCCGGGGACGGACGTCGTTTGCGCTCAGGACTCCGATTCGAGCAACTCGATTGCGCGGCGCAAGGCGGCGATGATTTCCTCGCGCTCGACGTTTCCCTTGCGGAAGCCGATGGTGAGTTTGAAGTCCTTTGTGGGTGAGACCAGCCGAAAGACGCTGTTCTTCCCTTTTGCGCCGTGCCGCTCGGCGCGCGCCTGATCGCGGTTGAGCGTTCCGGCGGCGAAGCGGCGCACGGCGTCGCGCATTCGCGACTCATTCGGCTGGCGCGCAATCTGCAGCAACTGCGACTTTGAAAGCACGCCCTTTTCAATACACAGTCCCTTGATCTCATCCGGAATGACGCGCACGGTGAGCGTTTCGGTGACTGAAGAGCGCGCCTTGCCAAGCCTTTTCGCGATTTCGTCATGCGTCAGCCCGAAGCGGTCGCCGAGCGCCTGCACGCCGTCCGCTTCTTCGAAAGGCGTCAAATCCTTGCGCTGAAGATTTTCGATGAGCGCGATTTCAAGCGTTTCCGCTTCGTCCGCGTCTTTCTCAATGCACGGCACTTCGTGGAGCCCCGCGGCGCGCGCGGCGTGATAGCGGCGCTCACCCGAAATGATCAGATATTTGTCCGACTCGGGCATCCTCCGCACGAGCAACGGCTCGAGCACGCCTTTGTCGCGCACCGACTCGATCAGCCCCTGAAGATCGCCCTTGTCCTTACGCGGCTGATCGGCGTTCGGCAAGAGTTCTTCGATCCGAATCATCCGGCCGATGGCCGCGCCCGAGCGCGCGATGATGTCTTCGACGTAGTGCGCGTTATGCCGCATTTTCACTGCAACCGGTAAACCTGCGCGTCTAACTGACACGTTGGAGAACCTCCCGCGCCAGGCTCGCGTACTCTTCCGCCCCGGAAGAGTCGGGAGCGAAGCTGAAAATGGTTTCTTTATAGGCCGGACTTTCTTCGAGGCGCACGTTCTTGCCGATCACGGTCTTGAAGACCTTGCCGCCGAACACCTGGCGCACTTGCTTGTGAATGTCCCGCGCCAGATTCGTGCGCTTGTCGTAAAGCGTAATCAAGACGCCGAGCAGTTGCAATTCCGGATTGGGGCGTGCGCGCACACGCTCGAGCGTTTCGAGCAGATCGTCGGTCCCTTCGAGCGCATAGTAGGACGCTTGAATGGGAACGATGAGGTGGGAAGCGGCGACCAGAGCGTTGACGGTGATGATGCCGAGCGCCGGCGGCGTATCAATCACCACCAGGTCGAACTGCTCGCGCACGGCCGCGATCGCGTCTTTCAGGCGGAAAGGCGCGTCGAACTGGCCCACGAGCTGCGCCTCGAGCTTGGCCAGGGATATCTTCGAGGGCGCAAGCGCGAGGTTCACGCACTTCGTCGGCTTCACCACTTCCGTCAAACCCATGCGGTGGTCGGCAAGGACGTCGTAGATGGAATTCGTGATCTCGTCGCTGGTGAAAAAGGTCAGGGTGCTATTGGCTTGAGGGTCGAGGTCAATGAGGAGCGTCCGTTTTTTCCGGAGGGCGAGAGCGGCGGCGAGATTGATGGTGGTGGTGGTCTTGCCCACGCCGCCCTTTTGATTGGCCACCGCGATGACCGTCGTCACTCAAAACTCCGGTCGAAGCAGATTGTGTTCGAGTCGGCCGAGGGGCGGGCGAAGTGAAGACCGCGCCGCCTCGCCGTTACATCTTATACCGGCCGATGTCTTCATCATTCAGGTTCTCAAGCATCTTCCTCAGCTCTTCTTCATTGAACTTATCCGCTCCGGGGCCGCTGAGCTTGGAGTTCTTGAGCACTTCGTCCTTCACGTAAATGGGACAATCCACCCGCAGCGCCAGCGCGAGCGCATCGCTTGGCCTTGAGTCTATCGAGAAAGTCTCGCCTTCGCGTTCGAGCCAGATCATCGCGTAGAAAGTGTCATCCTTGAGGTCGTTCACAACAATCCGTTTAACCTGAGTATCGAGCCCTTGCAGCACGTTCTTGAGCAAGTCATGCGTCATCGGCCGGGGCGTGGGTACTTTCTCGATTTCGAGCGCAATGGCGTTCGCTTCGTAAATGCCGACCCAGATCGGAAGAAGGGCGGTCCCCGCCAGGTCCCGCAGAATGACAATCGGCATTTGCGTGACCGGATCCATCATCAAGCCCCGAATTTTCATTTCGACATCCATAGGCCCGCCCTTCCTTGTCCGCCGAGTCTCAGGCGGCGCCCGCCCGCTCACCGACCAGGCTGTTCGGTCCTGCGGCGGTCACCCAAACCGCCTCGTACTGCCCCGTCCACTCGGGCACACCGGGGAAATTGACGATGTAGTTTTCCGGCGTCCTTCCAACGGCTTGGCCGAGACGCGCGTGGAAACCCTCAACCAGAACTTCAAAAACCCGCCCGACTTTCGCCTCGTTCCGGCGCAATTGAATTTGCCTTTGCCGTTCCTGGAGAACGGCCAGTCGGCGGCTTTTTTCTGCGTCATCTACCGAGTCTTCCCAGCCGCCCGCCGCTGTTTTCGGGCGCGGAGAATATTTGAAGGAGAACACCTGATCGTAGCCAACCTCGTCCAGCAAAGAGAGCGTCTCTTCAAAATCTTCGATCGTCTCGCCGCAGAAACCCACAATGATGTCCGTCGAGATGCTAATATCACGCTTCGCGCTCCGGATGCAACCGATTTTTTCAAGATAGGCTTCGCGGGAATAGGTGCGGCCCATCCGCGCCAGAACCGCGCTCGATCCGGATTGCGCCGGCAGATGGACGTGGTTGCAAAGCGCCGGATACGCGTCAATCGCCTGGACGATGTCCGGCGTAAAATCGCGCGGGTGCGAAGTGGTGAAACGCACGCGGCGAACGCCGGGGATTTCCGCGACGCGCGAGAGCAATTCGGCGAAGGTCAGGCGGGCGGGGGAAGGATCGCGCCAGGAGTTGACCGTCTGGCCGAGCAGTTGAATTTCCGTAAACCCTTCATCGGCCAGGCGGCGGCATTCGGCCAGAAGCGCGGCGCTCGCGCGGCTGCGTTCCGGGCCGCGCGTTTCCGGGACCACGCAAAAACTGCATCGCTTGTCGCAACCTTCGATGATTGTGACGTAAGCACGGAAGCGGTTGTCGCGGCGCGTCAGTTCCGTTTCGAAACACTCGTCGGTCGCAAGCGACAGGCCGGTCACGCGCCGGGAGCCGCTCTCAAGCTCTTCGAGCAGCGCCGGGAGCTTCGAATAGCTCGCGGAGCCGCAAACCAGGCTCACGTGCGGGGCTTGCTCGAAAATCGCGTCGCCTTCCTGCTGCGCCACGCAGCCGAGCACTCCAATCACGGGCAAGCGCGCATGACGCTGCTTTTTGAGCTGCCCAAGCCGCGAAAAGACTTTCTGCGCCGCTTTTTCGCGGATGCTGCACGTGTTGTAAAAAATGATGTCCGCCGAGTCCACATCCTCCGCCGCGCGATAGCCGCGCGACATCATTACGCCCGCGACTTTTTCTGAATCGTGGACGTTCATCTGACAGCCGAACGTCTCGATAAAAAATGTTCGCGCTGCGTTCTCCCGCGCAGGTTTGTCACAGCCGCCGGTCAGCGCCTCAGAACGTGAGTTCTCGCCCGGTAAAATTTGAAAGGGGTTGCTCATCGGGTTTCTCTGCCCTACGCCGCAGTATATCCCGATTCAAGCGCTTTGGGTAGCGCCGCCGCTTTATTTCGTCCCCTCGCCCCTAGCGGATCGCGACGCGTGCTTGAGCATGGCTGCCGCATGCTGCAGTACGGCGTCCGTGAGACGCGCGCCGGAGAGCATTCGCGCCAGTTCCTTCACGCGATCGCTCTCTTTTTCAAGGGGCTTGATTTCCGTAACCGTTCTTCCGGCGCGCTCGGACTTTTCGACGTAGAAGTGCCGATCCGCGAAGCACGCGATCTGGGCGAGGTGCGTGACGCAAAGCACCTGCGTGGTTCGTGCGAGTTTCTGAAGCCGCGAGCCCACCGCGTCGGCGACGCTTCCGCCGATGCCGGCGTCCACTTCATCAAAAACGAAGGTTGCGGGCAAAGGGCGCGCGCCGGCTCGCCCGCGAGGCGACGCCGCTCCGCCAGCCACGGTCTTGAGCGCCAGCATGAACCGCGACAGCTCGCCGCCCGAAGCGATTTTCTCGAGCGGCCGCAAATCTTCTCCGGGATTCGGCGAAATCATGAATTCAATTTCGTCCGCGCCGCGCGGGCCGCCGCCGGATGGAACGTCTTCAGCGCCGCCTGGACGCTCCGCCGCGGCGAAGGCGACTTCAAACCGGGATTTCTCCATTCCAAGCTGCCGCACTTCAGCGACAACCAATTTCTCGAATCGCCGTGCGGCTTCGCGGCGGCGCACGGAAAGTTCGCCCGCAGCGCGCGCGTAATCCCCGCGCGCCGCTTCAAGCGCTTTCGACGACTCTTCGCGCCGTTCGTCCGCGCGCTCGATGTCTTCAAGACCGCGGCGCGTCCGCTCGCGATATTCGATGGCCGCTTCAATCGTCCCGCCGTACTTCCGCTTCAAACGGTCGAGCAATGCAAGCCGACTTTCGATGGCGTCGAGCCGGTGCGGTTCCGCATCGAGACGTTCGAGATAATCGCGCAGGAACAAGGCGAGATCTTCCAGGCTCGTCTTTGCTTCGGTCAGCCCGGGGAGACGATTTTCGAAGCTTGCATCCCAGCGTGACAGATCTTCGACTGCCCGGCTCACCGTCGCCAGGCGCGCACAAGCCGAACCCTCATCCTCATAAAGCCGCCCGTAGGCGAGGCTCGCGGCGGCGCGAATTTTTTCCAGATTCACGAGAAGCCGTTTTTCACCCTCCAGCTTCGCGTCTTCGCCCGGCGCGAGCGCGGCGCGGTCGAGCTCCTGAAGCTCGAAGCTCATCAGGTCGATCCGCCGCAGGCGCTCCTGCTCGTCCATGCTGAGCTTTTCAACTTCCTGTTCGAGCCCGCGCCGGCGCGCGTAAAACGCGGCAACATCCTTCAGCGAGTCATCGGCGCCCGCGAACTGGTCGAGCAGCGCAAGCTGGGCATCGCGTGAAAAAAGCGCCACGTGCTCGCCCTGGCCGTGAACTTCAACGAGCGCTCGCGTCAGCGGCTTGATTGCCGCAAGCGTGATGGGCTGATCATTCGCGAGCAGGCGGGTGCGCCCGCCGGAGTGAATTTCGCGGCGCAAAATCAGCTCCGGCTCGTTTGCGCCTGCAAGTCCCGTTTCCTCCGCCCAGGCCGCCCACGGTGGCTTGCCTTCATATCGGAAAACGGCGGTGACCGTCGCCCGCTCCGATCCCGTGCGAATCACTTCGGGCGAAGCTCGTCCGCCGAGCGCGAGTCCCAACGCATCCACGATGATGGATTTTCCGGAACCGGTTTCGCCGGAAAGCAGATTGAGCCCCGCGGCGAACTCGACGCTCAGGTCGGTAATGACGGCGTAATTCTGAATGTGAATTTCCGCAAGCATGAGCCGGAGGTCCCGAGCCGGGCCAAGTCTAGCACAAGTTGACAATTCAGGAACTCCGCGCGAGAGGCGAGAAGCTTCTCGATTCAGCCGGTTTGCATCAAAATAAATTGTGCGAGGCGGACCTGCTTCCTCACGAAGCGCATGGAGCCGGCAAGTGTTGCGCTGGCTCCGCTCCGCGCGGCGGATGAAAGGGTCAATTCGTTGACGTGCGTTTGAAGCGTATGATACTTTCACGAGTGAGGGGCTGGCGCGCCGATCATTCTAACGGGCGATGGATGACTCGCCCTGACTGCAAAAGCTAAAGGAGGATTCCGGTTGGACGTAGCCCTGGCGTTTCTATTCCAAAGTGTAGTTTTCCAATACATTGCAGGCACGGGCTTGGTGGCGCGAGTGGACTTGTTGGTGCTGCTGGGCTTTTCCCTTTTCTCCTGGGCGATCATTCTTCTGAAGAGCGGAAGCTTCGGCCGTATTCGGCGCCAATCGCAAAGCTTTTTACAGCTCTTCCGCTCGAGCCGCAAACTCTCCGACATTCGCAACGCCGCCTCGACGGTGCAGGCAAGCCCGCTGCCGCAAATGTTCATGGCCGGCTATCGCGAAATCGAGACTCAGGCCGTCGTCAGCGAAAATCCCGGCAAGCCGCATTTGAAGAGCCTCGATCCGGTGCGGCGGGCGCTGCAGATTTCCGCCTCGGATGAGCTGACCCGCCTCGAGCAGTGGCTATCCTGGCTTGCAACCACCGGCTCAGTGACGCCGTTTATCGGCCTCTTCGGAACGGTCTGGGGAATCATGGATGCGTTCCACAGCCTCGGCTTGGCGGGCGGCGCGTCCCTGCGCAGCGTGGGGCCGGGCATTTCCGAGGCGCTCATCACCACCGCGGCGGGCCTGGTCGCCGCCGTTCCAGCCGTCATTGCCTACAACCAATTCATTCAGCGCGTCAAGGAATTCGGCGCGCTGATGGATGGGTTCGCGCTCGAATTTCTGAATATGACCGAACGGCATTTCATGTAGAAGCAGAAGGACCGGAGGCCGCAGCCGCTTCCCGGTCCGCGCATAAAAAGCGCCCCTGGCGCCGATGAACGAATCGCGTCGAGGGGCGCTCCGCGCAACGTTTGATGGGAGGTGCGCGATGGCTTTCACAACACCGCAGGGCCGGACGCAATCTTCGCTTTCGGAAATCAACATCACTCCTTTCGTGGACGTGATGCTGGTGCTGCTCGTGATCTTCATGCTCACGGCGCCGATCCTGCAGACCGGAATTGAAGTGACGCTGCCCAAGACCCACACGGTCAAAGTGGTCACCCACGAAAGAGTCGTCGTAACCATTGACAAGCGGCAAACCATTTATGTGGGCAACCATGCGGTTAATATTCACCTTTTGGGCAAGGAAGTTCGCGCACGCCTCAAGGGCGATGCATCGGCGCCCGTTTACATCCGCTGCGATGTCGCGGTGCCGTTCGGTTCTTTTGCGATGGTGATGGACGCTTTGAAGCAGGCGAAGCTCGACAACATTGATATCGTGACCGAACCTTTGCGAACCAAGGGATAGCCGCAAGCTTTTGCGCTTCGGGTTGAACCGCGAAGCGTAACTGAATTCCGATGGGCGCGTACACACTCCCGAATCCTCGAACCCGCCGCGAGAGCCTGCGAAGCCCGATGCTCGTTTCGATCGCTCTCCACGCCTCCTTATTCATCGGCATCGCCGTCTATTCACTGCTCGGAGTGGGACACGGTGCGGGTTGGGGATCGGATTGGAATTCGGGAGGAGTGATCCACGTCAAAACCGTCGCTTCGCTGCCGGGCATTCCTTTGCCGGCTCCAGCCGTCACCTCTCCCAATACGGTGCATGTCGAAAATCCAGGCCTTTATAAGGCAAAACCCGAGCCGAGGCCGAAGCCCGTCAAAGAGGCGGTGACGATTCCGAAATTCAAGGAATCCGTGAACCACGTGCGGCCGCTGCGCGCCAATCCGCGGATCCAGAAGCAGCCGTTCATTCCGCCGGCGAACGCAATTCCCTTCGGGCAGGGTGGAAACCCGCTGATGAATTACAGCCCTGTGATTGCCCAAGGAGGCCAGGGCGGTCTCGCGTTCGGCGACAACAGCTTCGGCGTGCGCTACGGCTGGTACGTCCAGGCCGTCCGCAGCCGCATCAGCAGCAACTGGCTGACCACCATGATCAGCCCCAACATCCTGAGCGCGCCTCGCGTTTACGTGGATTTCGATATTCTGCGCGACGGAACGATCGTCAACGCACGAGTCACCCAATCGAGCGGCATCGCGGAAGTGGATCGGGCGGCGCTGCGAGCCGTGGTTGCCTCAAGCCCGCTCGGACCGCTTCCCCCGGGCTATTCGGGAAACAAAGTGTCGGTGGAATTTTATTTCGATTTTCATCGGTAGGTTTCCGTAAGACATCATTTTGAGCTTGCCCCGCATCTCTCGTTAAGAGGATTCGGTCGGTAAAGGCCTCATCAATGCAGAAAAAAACTCTTGGGACCGCCCTCATGGCGCTTTTAGGGACGACGCTGATTCGAGTTCCTTCCCTGAGCGCGCAGCAATGGTTTCGGACGGGCATCAACCTCTCGACGGCGAAGCTCCGCATGGCGGTCACTCAATTCCCTCCGCAATCGGTGGATGAGCAACTCGTCTCGCTGACGAACACTTTCAACGACGTTCTGTGGAACGACCTCGGCGATTCGGGAATATTTGAAATGGTCAGCCGAAGCTATTACCCGCTCAAAATCCCGGCTCGGCCGGCCGATGTGGATTTCAACGCATGGGCGAATCCTCCCGTCTCGGCGCAATTCCTGGTTTTTGGACACACCGCAATCGTCAATGGACACCTGGTCATCACCGGGCGCCTTTTCGACGTCAAGGATACGAGCGCCCCGATGGTCCTCGGCAAGCGTTACGTCGCCGCCCTCGATACGATCTCCGCGCGCGATGCCGCCCATCGCTTTGCCGACGAGATCATTCAAATGCTCGGCGGCGGAATTCCCGGAATCTGCCTCACGCACATTGCCTTCGTCAGCAACCGAACGGGAAGCCCTGAAATCTGGACGATGGATTATGATGGCGCCGACAAGCGCCAGATTACGAATGAGCATTCGCTCAGCCTGACGCCCGCGTGGTCGCCCGACGGCCAGAAAATCGCCTTCACCAGCTATGCGCATGGCGGACCTGAAATCCAAATCTACTCGTTGCTGAGTAACCGCTATCTTCCCTTCCCGCGCTTCGCGGGAACCAATGCGACGCCTGCCTTTTCGCCCGGCGGGAAAAGGATCGCTTTCAGCTCCAGTATGAGCGGCGACCCGGAAATCTATATCGCCAACTCCAACGGCTCGAATCTCCGCCGTCTGACGTTTACTCCGAGCGTCAACATCGCGCCAGCGTGGAATCCGAAAACCGGAAATGAAATCGCCTTCGTCTCCGACCGTTCCGGTTCTCCGCAAATCTACATCATGTCCTCCGACGGCACGAACGTGCGGGAACTGACGACGAAAGGCGGCTTTGTGGATGAGCCGTCGTGGTCGCCGAACGGCCTCTTTCTGGCCTTCACTTGGCGCGTGACGGAAACCGGAACATATGATATCTATGTCGCGGAAATCGCCACGGGGAATATCATTCAGTTGACCGAGAACGAAGGCCGCAACGAGCATCCCTCGTGGTCGCCGGACGGACGCCACATCGTTTTCGAATCTACTCGCTCCGGGCGCCGGCAGGTCTGGACGATGCTTGCCGACGGCTCCGATCCGAAGCAGTTGACGCACAAGGGTCACAACTGGGACCCCTCATGGTCGAATCAGTAATGCGTCAATGTCACCCATGAGCAATTCGAATGAAGGGCGTGCTTGCACGCCGCGCTCCGATTCTGTTATCATTCGCTTCTTGCGTGGTTGGGCCTTTTCCGGATCCGGGGCGAAGAAAACCGGACCGGCGAAAAGCTGTGACCGAGAACGACAACCCGGAATCGCTTCCCTTTTACCATCCGAATTATCGCAACATCCAAGGAGAAAAAGCATGAGCGTAAGTCGAAAAGGGGTCCTTACAGCCTCAGCTATTTTAGCGACTCTTATCTTTGCGTCGTGCCATAAGCACCCGCCGGTTGTGAAAGCGCCCGCGGCGGCCCCCACCGTGCCGCCCACCGTGACGCTCACGGCCCAGCCGAGTACGGTCCAACAAGGCCAATCGGTCACGCTCAGTTGGTCGTCCGAAAACGCCACAAGCCTTGACCTTGAACCGGCAGTCGGCAAGGTTCAGGCAAACGGCTCGACGGCGGTTACTGCCGATCAATCCACAACCTATACGCTGACGGCGACAGGTCCCGGAGGGTCGCGCACAGCCTCCGCGCGAGTGACGGTCACCGTCCCGCCACCGGCCGCCTCATCAACCACTTCCACCTCGCCAAGCGTCAGTGAATCAACCCTCGAATCGGAATTCCAGGTAGGCGTCAAAGATGCGTTCTTTGATACCAACAGCTCCACGATCCGAGCCGACGCACAGTCGGCCCTCACGCAAGACGCGCGGTTTTTCAACGCGCATCCGAATATCAATTTCACGATTGAGGGCCATTGCGATGAGCGCGGCAGCGAGGAATACAACCTCGGCCTGGGCGACCGTCGCGCCAACGCCGCCAAGCAATATCTGGTCGCGCTGGGCGTGAGCGCCGACCGAATCACGACCATCAGCTACGGCAAGGATCGTCCGTTCTGCACCGAGCACACCGAAGAGTGCTGGCAGTTGAACCGCCGCGCGCATTTCGTGCTGGGCAGCGAGCGATAGGCCGGCGTTGCAAGCATTTCTTTGGGCGCGGGGCGGGCGCGTGAGCCTGAATTCAGCCGGATTCGCGTGCTGGCAATCGGCTCCGGAATCCGGTACACTGTCTATGAGTTTGAGACCAATGTCGGAGGTTCATTCCCCCGTGAAAAAACATATCGTCACGGCGGCGCTTTCGCTGGCCCTGCTGCTCGCGGCGGGAAGTCCCGCGTGGGCCGTCAGCAAAGAAACCATTGAAATGATGCAGCAACTGGATACGCTGCAGCAAACGGTGTCACAACTCCAGCAAACGGTTGTGGCGCAAATGGCCGTACTCCACACCTTGCTTCAGCAGACGACCGACAGCCTGAGCGAGATGAAGAGGAAGGTGGATGCCCTTGAGCAAACCACGGGGCAAAACCTGGCCACGGCCAACAATCAAATGACCTCGCTCAACCAGCAGGTGGAGGCGCTGAGCGCGAGCCTCGACGATGCAAAAGCCCAAATCGCGAAGCTGAGCGGCCAAGTTGCGAAGACGCAAAACATCCTTCAGACGCTCAATCAGCCGCCTGCGCAGACGGCGACAACAGAGGCTCCGGGCGCCATGGCTGCGAACGGAGCGGCGCCCGGCACGGCGCCTGGCGCCGGCGGACAGACAGCCGCTGCTCCGGGCGATGCCGCCGCACCCGCGCCCGCTCAGACAATCCCAGACCCGAACTCGCTCTATACGGCTGCGCTTTCCTACTACAGCGGCGGCCAGTATCGGCTCGCGATTCAAGGTTTCGAAGAATACCTCCAGTATTATGGCAACACGGACCTCGCTTCGAACGCGCAGTTCTATATCGGCGAGTGCTACTACGCCGAGAAGGATTATCACGACGCGATTGACGCCTACAATCTCTGCATCCAGCAATATCCCGGCGGGAACAAATCGCGGGGCGCTCTCCTGAAGAAAGGATACGCGCTCATCGCCTTGCACGAGCGGGCCGCAGGCGAGCAAGTTCTGCGCCTGCTGATCCGGCAAGCCCCGGGCACGCGCGAAGCTCGCCTGGCCGCAGAGCGCTTACGGTCGCTTTCCGCGGGAGCGCGGCGTTAGACGAGGTCTGCGCTCGCAGCCGGCAAGGGCGAGTCCGGGCGATTCGCTCTTGCGAGAGCGGCAATCTAAGGAACGGTTCGCATCAAGGGGGGAAATAGCATGGCCGGTTCCGTCAACAAAGTAATTCTCATCGGGCGCCTGGGCAAAGACCCTGAGGTCACTTACACGCCGAGCGGCGCGCCCGTGGCAAAGTTCAGCCTTGCCACCGACGAGTCCTACAAGAACCGCGCGGGCGAGCAGCAGAAGCGCACCGAGTGGCACAACATCGTCGCCTGGAACAAACTGGCTGAGATTTGCGGCCAGTATCTGACGAAGGGCAAGCAGGTTTACATCGAGGGCTCGATTCGCAGCCGCCAGTGGCAGGATCAAAGCGGCAACAAACGAACGGCCTACGATATCGTCGCGCGGACCATGCAGATGCTCGGCTCGCGCGGCGATTCCGAGCAAAGCGCGGCCGCCACCCCGCGGGCAAGCGAAGAGCCCGTTAACCCTCCGCCATCCGACGAAGCCCCTCCCCCTGAAATCACCGACGAAGATATTCCGTTCTGAAGCTCGTCGCAGGGGCGATTCGCGAATCGCCCCATCCAACCGGTCACTCGGAAACTCCGCTCAAATATCGCTCGCGCCGAACCTGCGGCGTCATCACTCCCTTTTGAACTCGCACCGCCTCAACCGCGCCCTCGCGTGAGGGTTTCGATACAACGTAAACGCTGTCGCCCGCGAGCAGATCGTTGAACTTCAGCGCACGGCCTTGCTCATCGTAAAAAAGAGTTTGCGGGGTGATTTGCATCGCCTGCGTCACCTCCGTAGGAGCCATCAAAAGAATCTCCTGCTTCGCGTGATTGACCGGTGAAATGTTGGCCCGGTTCGTTTGAATCGCCGCCTGCATTGCGGCCATGCTCGCTTGCAGATTGGCGACGTTGGCTTCGGCGTTTTCGAGATTTCCCCGCGCCTGGATGACCTGAGCGTCAAAGATTGCGGGATCGAGTTGCGCCAGCACTTGCCCGGCACGGACGGGTGTGTTGAAATCGGCGAAAATATATTTTACAGTTCCGGAAACTCAGGAGCCCACCGGAACCGTAGTCAAGGGATTGATCGCCGTCTGCGTTCCGCCCTCGGAGGCATGGCTATCGCGGCGGTGGGGGGCGCCGGCGCATTTGCTGACGGCGCTTCTGCCATTCCTGGACCATCCGGTTGAATTCCGCCAGTTGCGCCGGGTTCAGGACTTGGCGAATCCGGCTCTGCGTTTCCGCATGAATGGCCTGGAACTGTGGCGCCATTTGCTGATGCAACGCCGCAAACTTCTGCCACGAATCTTCAAGTATACCTTTCACTTCCTGGTACTGCGTGGGATTCAGCTTGAGCCTTCGGCTCAGGTAACGCGCCACGCGTTCGGGATTAGGCGGCTGCCTCCGGTATCCGCCCACGTACCATCCGTAAATCGCCATCCCAAGTCCGCCGAGCAGCACGCCGAGGCAGAATGTGGCCGCGAAATAAAGATAAACCCTGCGGCTCATCGTTGACCTCCAGCAGCAGGCGCCGTCACCGTCGAATTGTGAGGCCAGTGGCTGCCCAGTCCATCCACGTTCAGCACGGACTCATCCTGCAAGGTCGCGACCGACGGCTGCATCAGCATCAGCTCCGCCGAATTCGGCGAGCGAAGCGGCCCGGATCGCGGGACGGCGAGAGCGAGCAACGCCAGCAACGCCAGCATCAGCGTCGAATAGACAAAACGCCGGCCCACCTTTTCAAAGAAGGATTGCTCGGCCGGCGCGGGCCGGCTGCTCTCCGCGAGGCGACGCATCAGGCGCGGAGTGAACCCCACGGAAGCCTCAGGGACCGGCTCAGACGCGAGCTCGCGAAATCCCGCCTGGGCGAGGCGCCATGCGCGCGCTCGCGCGGCGCACGCCGGGCATTGCGCCAGGTGCTCCTTAATCTCCCGCGCCCGGGGATCCCCCTCCGCCAGTATTTCGAGAACATGATCGCAACGCATAACTCACCTCCCCGGCCATCTCCCGCGCTCGGCGGGACGGCCTTATGGGCGGGGCGCGCCGGCCGGTTCACCCGGCCTGACTCGCGCCCTTGAAGAGACCTCTTTCAATAGCCGCTTCCGCGCCCGGTGCAAACGAACCTTCACCGTGCTCGGCTTCAAATCAAGTATTTCTCCAATCTCTTCCACCGAATGGCCCTCGATTTCCTTGAGCGCCAGCAGAACCCGGTCTGCCGGCGGAGCCGCTTCAAGAACCTGGCTTGCCAGCTCCCGCACCGCCGCGCGTTGCTCGGCGTTCAATCCGCCGGGCTCTCTGCTCTCGGCCGTTGCCTCCAGATTTCTTTGCCCTTCTTCGCTCATCTGCCAGAAATAGGTGACGTGTGATGCTCGCACGCGCCGCAAGTAATCGTAACAATGGTTGAGAGCGATCCGCGAAAGCCAGGTCTGAAACGACGATTGGAAATTGTAGCTGCGAATCGCCGTGAATGCCTTGATGAAAACTTCCTGGACGATATCCTCGACTTCGTCGCGCCGCCGCACCACGCGGTACACCACTCTGAAGACCGCGCTCCGGTAGCGCTCCACCAGTGGCGCGAACGCTTCCTGCTCGCCGCGCTGGCACCGCTCGATCCAACCCGCCTCCTGCGCCGCCTCTTCTTTTGAAATCACGCCCGCATCCCATGGCCCAACCTTCCATTCAAACTGACGAGGAAGGGCGAAAAGTGGTTACAGGGTGCGACGGCCGTTGTGGCCGCCTCGCATTTTTTTGTTGACGCTCTTATGACGTTCATGGAAGAATACAATCGCATGGTAATAGGTACACGTCTACGGAAACTTCGAGAAGAGCGAAATCTCTCCCAGGGGGACATCGAGAAGCGGACGGGGTTGCTTCGCTGCTACATCTCCCGCGTTGAGAACGGCCACACGGTGCCGTCTCTCGAAACGCTGGAGCGGCTTGCAGCGGCGCTCCAAATTCCCTTCTACCAGATGTTCTACGATGGAGAGGAGCCCCCGGTGCTGCCGAATATCGGCCGCCGGAAGACTACGGACGAAATCGCCGAAGAAGTGGCGCACAGCAAGGATTCCCGCTTCCTGATGAGGTTTCGATCCCTGGTTGCCAAAATCAACGACCGTGATAAGCGGCTGTTGATTTACATGGCTCAAAAGCTCGCCAGCCGGTAATTCCCGCGAAGCGGTCGGTGAACTGGAACGCAGGGGCAAGGGGTGGTGTCTCTATTCCCACTCAATGGTTCCCGGCGGCTTCGACGTGATGTCGAAGACCACCCGGTTCACGCCGTTCACTTCATTTACGATGCGTGTGGCGATTCGCTCGAGCACCGCCGGCGGAAGCTTCGCCCAGTCGGCCGTCATCCCGTCTTCTGAGGTCACAGCTCGAACCGCAATCGTTGAAGCATAAGTCCGCGCGTCTCCCATCACGCCCACGCTCGAGACCGGCAGCAGCACGGCGAACGATTGCCATAGCTCGCGGTAAAGTCCCGCCGCGCGAACTTCGCCCACCACAATCGCATCCGCCTCGCGCAGAAGCCGCAAGCGCTCTTCAGTCACTTCCCCCAGAATGCGCACGGCGAGCCCGGGCCCGGGAAACGGTTGCCGGCTCACCATCTCTTCGCTCAGCCCCAGCTCGCGCCCGACTTCCCGCACCTCATCTTTGAAAAGCTCCCGAAGCGGCTCGATCAGCTTGAATTTCAGGTCCTTCGGCAAGCCGCCCACGTTATGATGGCTTTTGATCGTTGCCGCCGGCCCTTTCACCGATACCGACTCGATCACGTCCGGATAAAGCGTTCCCTGCACGAGGAACGGAATCTCGCCGAGCGCTTTCGCTTCCTCTTCAAAAACACGGATGAATTCTTCGCCGATAATCTTGCGCTTCCTCTCGGGATCGGCCACGCCGGCGAGGCGCTTGAGAAATCTCGCCGAATGATCCACCGCTCGGACGTTCAAGCGCGCCTGCTCGCGGAGCGCCGCAGTGACTTTTTCAAATTCGCCTTTCCGCAGCAGGCCGTTGTTCACGAAAACGCAAATCAATCGGTCGCTCACTGCGCGGCTCACGAGCGTCGCCGCCACCGACGAATCCACTCCGCCTGAAAGCGCGCAGAGGGCGCGTTCGCCGGCCACTTGCGTCCGGATTCGCTCGACCGTCTCTTCGATGAAAGAACGCGGATACCAGTTCGGTTTCGCGCCGCAAATTTTTTCGACGAAATTGCGAAGAATGCGCGCGCCTTCGACCGTATGCCGCACTTCGGGATGAAACTCGACCGCGTACATTTTCGCCGCGAAATTCTCGATCACGGAAATCGCGTTCTCCGTTCGCGCCGTCACGCGGAAACCTTCGGGCGCGGCGGCTACGTGGTCGCCGTGACTGTTCCAGACGCGCAGCGGCGATTCGAGGCCCGCGAGCAATTCCGTCGGTTCTTCAAATTCAAGCCGCGCAAAGCCATATTCGCGCCGCTCCGCCGGCTCGACGCGCCCGCCGAGCTTGTATGACATCCATTGCAAGCCGTAGCAAATGCCGAGCACCGGCACATTCATCTTCAAGACGCGCTCGTCCGCCACCGGCGACGCCGGATCGTACACCGACGCAGGCCCGCCCGAAAGAATGACCGCCTGCGGATTCATCTCCGCAAGGTCCTCAAATTTGATCGTGCACGGCACGATCACCGAATAGACGTGCATCTCCCGAATCCGCCGCGCAATCAGTTGCGTGTACTGCGAGCCGAAATCGAGAACGACAATGGGGGATTGATTCATCGAATCATTTTCTTCATTGCTTCACTGAACCAAGGATTCAAGAACGCAACCGGCCGGTTATTTCACAACAATGCTGACCAGCTTTTTCGGCACCACCACAACTTTGACGATCTGCTTGCCGTTCAGGTATGGTTTGACCTTTCCGTCTTCGAGCGCGCCTTTGCGAATCTCATCCTCGCAGGAGGCGGCGCTCACGTTAATCCGCCCGCGCAGCTTTCCGTTGACCTGAACGGGGATTTCCAGCTCGTCCTCCGCCGCAAGCTCGGGATCGAACGCCGGCCACGCCGCGCGCAGCAGCGGCTCCGGATGGCCGAGCGATTCCCAGATTTCGTCCGCCAGGTGCGGCGCAAACAGCGAAAGCACCTGAATCAATATCTCAAGCGTTTCTTTAACTATCCCGATTCGCACTTTCGCGCTTCCGAATTCCGGCTCGAGCCCGGTCATTTCATTCACCAGTTCCATGGCGAGCGCGATATCGGTATTGAAGTGCCAGCGGTCTTCCATATCCTCGGTCACATGTTTCAAGACCTGGTGGGCTTTGCGCAGCAGCCGGCGCTCTTCAGGCGACAAGGCCCCTGCATCCGGCCGTTCCCCGCTCCCGGCGCTGCGCATCTGCCCGGCATATTTCTCCGCAATCCGGTAAACACGCCCCAGGAACTTGAAAGCTCCGACGATGCCCTCGTCCGACCAGTCCAAATCCTTTTCAGGCGGCGCAGCGAAGAGCATGTAGAGCCGGACTGTATCGGCGCCGTATTTTCCGCACATTTCCGTCGGATCCACGACGTTGCCGCGCGATTTCGACATCGCCGAGCCGTCTTTCAGCACCATGCCCTGAGTGAAAAGCCGCGCTACGGGCTCATCGAAATCCACAAGCCCGATATCCTTCATCACCTTCGTGAAAAACCGCATGTAAATCAGGTGCAGGATTGCGTGCTCGATCCCCCCGATGTATTGATCCACCGGAAACCAATAGCGCACGGCCTCACGATTGATGGGTGCGGTCGAAATCTTCGGGTCGGTGTAGCGGTAGAAATACCACGACGAATCTACGAACGTATCCATCGTGTCCGTCTCGCGACGCGCCTTGCCGCCGCACTTCGGGCAGGCCACATTCACGAATTCCGGCACGCTCGCGAGGGGCGATTCGCCCTCGCCCGTCAGCTTCGCGCCGAGCGGCAGCGTCACCGGCAAATCCTTTTCCGGCACCGGCACGATTCCGCACTTTCCACAATAAATCATCGGAATCGGCGTTCCCCAAAACCGCTGGCGCGAGATCCCCCAATCCTTGATGCGGTATTGCACGCTTGCCCCGCCGAAGCCCTTCGCCTCCGCGTCTCGCGTCATTTGGACGATGGCTTGCTCGGATGCGAGACCCGAATACGGACCAGAATCCACCAGTTTGCCGTACTCGGCGAAGGCTTCTGTGAGAGCGGGTTTCAACCCCGCCCCTGCATCACTGGGAACGATCACGGTACGAATCGGAAGGCCATGCATTTTGCAGAACTCGAAATCGCGCTGGTCGTGCGCCGGGACGGCCATCACCGCCCCCGTGCCATATTCCATCAAGACAAAGTTCGCAAGCCAGACCGGAACGGTTTGCCCGCTGTACGGGTTGCGCGCCTTGAAGCCGGTGTCCACTCCAAATTTCTCAAGGTTTACTTCAATTTTTGCAGACAATGCCGAGGCCTTCACCTTCGCCGCGTCGGACCGGAGTTTATCCGAATTGGGCGACCGGGCGATCAGTTTCTCGACGGCCGGATGATCGGGCGCAACGAGCACCGCCGTGCAGCCGAAGATCGTGTCAACGCGCGTGGTAAACACACGAATCGGCTCGCCCGCCACGGGACAATCGAAATCCACGAACGTTCCCGCGGATTTGCCGATCCAATTGCGCTGCATGGCGAGGACGCGCTCCGGCCAGCGAATCAGTTCCTTCATATCGTCGAGCAGACGCTCAGCGTACGCTGTCGTCTTGAGGAACCATTGCTCGATCTCTTTTTCACCGACGGGCGTATCCTCATGCCGCCAGCAGCAGCCGTTTACGACCTGTTCGTTCGCGAGCACCGTCTGGCACTTGGGACACCAATTCACGCGGCTCTTCTTCCGATAGGCAAGCCCGCGCTCGAACATCTTGATAAAGAACCACTGGTTCCAGCGGTAATACTCCGGCGTGCAGCTCGCCACTTCCCGCCGCCAGTCGTAACCGAAGCCCATGCGTTTCAATTGCCCGCGCATGACGGCGATGTTCGAAAAGGTCCACTCATCCGGCCGGCGGCCGTGCTTGATGGCGGCGTTTTCCGCCGGCAGGCCGAAGGCATCCCATCCCATCGGATGGATCACGTTGTGGCCCCGCATCCACATAAAGCGCGCGAGCGCGTCGCCGATTGAGTAATTGCGCACATGGCCCATGTGAAGTGCGCCCGAGGGATAAGGCAGCATCTCGAGGACATAATACTTCTTGCGGGCGGCATCCACTTCGGACTCGAAAAGTTTCTGCTCAGCCCAGCGTTTCTGCCACTTTTCTTCTATCGCTTGCGGATTGTAGGTCTGATCCATAAGTCATTTTGATTTCTGAACAATTGCATTATAGAGGATTCGTCATTTTTCCGTGGCGCCCGCGTTCAGTTCGGCGCCCGGCGTGAAGCCCATTCACGATTCATGATTTTCCGGCCAGTTTTCGCATCATCGTAAGGTTTCGCTTGTCGTCGCCCGGCCGGTCAATGGGCGTCTCGCAGATAAAGGGAATGCGGGCAAGCTTTGGATGACGCAGAATTCTCCCGAACGCTTCCTTGCCGATAAATCCCCTGCCGATGTGCTCGTGCCGGTCGGAGTGCGATGCGAAACGCGTCTTCGAATCGTTCGCGTGGATGACGCGGACGTTCGCGAGACCGATTGTGCGGTCGAGGTGCTTCAGCGTCTCGCGCAAGCCTTCGGCCGTGTCGAGCGGATAGCCCGCTTCAAAACAATGCGCCGTATCAATGCACGCGCCGGCCGGCAAATGGTGGCGAACGGCGGCGATAATGGCCGCGACCTCTTCGAACGTCCTTCCAATCACCGACCCCTGCCCCGCCGTGTTCTCGATCAAAATCGTGAGCCTGTCCAATTTCAACCCGTGCGCCGCTTCGCGCAATGCGCTTGCGCAGCGTTCAATAGCTTCCTGGCGGCCGCCGTCCCTGGCGCTGCCGGGATGCGTCACCAGGAAATCCGCGCCGAGCGCCCGGGCGCGTTCGAGTTCTCTGCGGAAAGCTTCAATCGAGGCGGAGCGAATCCTCGCATCCGAAGACGCAAGGTTAATCAGGTAATTGCTGTGGACCACGACCGGCGAGAGGCGCGATTTTGCCCTCGCCGCACGGAAGCGTTCGATGGCTTCGGGCTTGGGCCCTGCAAATCGCCAGCCGCGCGGATTGGCGGAGAACATCTGGAACGTATCGCAGCCGATCCTCTTTGCATGCGAAACCGCATTTTCGAGCCCGCCTGCTATCGAAGTGTGCACGCCGAACTTCACTGAAGCACCTCCAAAAACCGAACGCTCATCCTAGCAAACGTTCATGGAAAACGCCAATTTTCCGGTGCCATCGCCCATCTGTGTTTCATTTTACACCCCGGCCCGCATGACCGCCTCGCGCCCTCGTCACCATCCACTGCCTTACGGAAGTCGTCGCGCCGACAATTAAACCTGCACTTGCAGTCATGGGATACTTAAAGTATTACTTTATATAATCGGAGAACGCCAGTTTGCTTCTTCCCTGCCGGCGCGTTGCATTCAAGAGCCAGCTTCAAGTACACTGAGTGCCGCACGAGGCGAGCCATGCTCATTGTGATGAAACCGCAGGCGACCGAGGAGGACGTAAAGCGCGTCTGCCGGAAGATTGAGGCGATGGGTTTTCGTCCCCATCCCATGCCCGGCGCGCAGCGCACCGCCGTCGGCATCACGGGTAATCCCGGCCCGCTCGAGCCGGCGGAATTCGAAACCCTGCCCGGCGTTGCCGAAGCGATCCGCGTCTCGAAGCCATACAAACTGGTCAGCCGCGAGGTCAAGAACGAGGACTCTCTGATCCGCGTGGGCGGGGGCGCGAACGTTTTGGCATTCGGAGGAAAAGAGCTCGCCCTCATCGCCGGGCCCTGCGCCGTCGAAAGCCGTGAGCAGGCTTTTGCCGCGGCGGAACGCGTGCGGAAGGCCGGCGCTCGATTGTTCCGCGGCGGGGCTTTCAAGCCGCGCACGTCACCCTACAGTTTCCAGGGCCTCGGCGAAGAAGGCCTTAAAATTCTCGCCGAAGTTCGCGACCGGTTCGGCCTGCTGATCGTCACAGAAACGATTGACCCCGAAAACTGCGACCTGGTTGAACGTTACGCCGACGTCCTGCAGGTCGGTGCGCGTAACATGCAGAATTTTTCCCTCCTCAAGCGCGTCGGACGATCGAAGAAGCCGGTGCTTCTGAAGCGCGGGCTTTCCGCCACGCTCGAGGAATTCCTGATGGCGGCGGAATATATTCTTTCCGAAGGCAATTACAATGTCATTTTGTGTGAGCGCGGCGTGCGCACTTTCGCCGATCACACGCGGAACACGCTCGACCTAAGCGTCATTCCCGCCGTCAAGCGGCTTTCGCATTTGCCCATCATCGTGGACCCAAGCCACGGCACCGGCAAGCGCGACAAAGTGATTCCGCTCGCGCGCGCCGCTATCGCCGTAGGCGCCGACGGCTTGATTGTCGAAGTTCATCCCGAACCCGACCGGGCGCTCTCGGACGGTTTCCAGTCGCTTTACCCCGAGCAATTTGAAGAGTTGGTCGAGCAGGTGGGAGCCATCGCCCGCGTGCTTGACCGCACCCTCAATAGCGCTCCGCAGGCAAACGCGCGAAGATGACCCCGCGAACCGCCCGGCGCGTCCCCGCAATTTTCATCCTCATGGCGTGCACGCTCCTGCCCGGCTGCCGCAGGCAGCGGCCGGCCGCGCCCGAGCCCTTTGTTGCGCTCGTGGCCAATGCAGGGAGCGATTCGATTGCGGTCGTGGACCTGGCGGCTTTTCGGCTCATCCGCTCCATCCCCACGCCCGGCGAGCCCGCCGACATCGCCGTCCGACCGCGTCGCCGGGAATTCTGCGTCTCGACGGAATCGGGCAACCTTGAAATGATCAGTTTCCCGAAGCTTCAACCCCAATGGACGCTTAGCGCCGGCGCCTCCGCGAGCGACGTCGTCTTCAGTCCGAACGGCGATACGGTCCAGGTTCTCGATCCCTCGAACGGCGACGTCGTTTTCGTGGACGCGAAAACCGGCCGAATTCGCGGGCGCGTTCATCTTGCGAAACGCCTGGCGCATCTTGCCATCACTCCTCGCGGTAATACGCTTCTTGCCACCGACCCTGCGCGCGGGCGGGTTTTCTTTATTGATGCCGCAACGAAGCAGATTGCCGGCAGCACCGGAGCCGGTCCGCGGCCAGGACCGCTCATCATCCTTCCCGACGGTTCGAAGGCGTTTGTCGCGGACACGGACAGTCCATACATTTCTGTCGTGGATATCGCGCGGCGCAAGCTCATGCTCCGCATCAAGCTGGGCGCGCCGCCCTCGGCCCTGGCGCTCAAGCCCGATGGAGGCGAAATCTTCGTTCTCAACGGCGGCGCCGGGACGATCAGCATCCTCGACGCAACCGACGATGACCTCGAGCAGACGCTTCCCACCGGCCCCAATCCCTCGGCAGGAATTTTCAATCGCAGCTCGGCGCTTTTCTATCTTGCAACGCGGGACGATGGCTCGGTTGAAACGCTCCAAGTGGCCACCCGCCAACTGCTGGCCTCAACGCACGTCGGCATTGCGCCCACCGCGCTCGCGCTCACACCCGGCGACGAGTACGTTGCGGTAGCCGACGCAACATCGGGTAGCCTCGCGATCCTGCGGGCGAGCACCGGGCAGCTCATCACCACCATTCCCGTGGGCGCCGATCCTTCACAGGTCGTCGTGCCGGACTGGTTATGGACGGGCGCTCAATCGGCTGGAAAATAACTAAAGCAAAGCTTTAACCATCGGCTTCATCCGGCGTGACGGATCAGGGGATTTTAGCTCAGGTGAAGCTTGAGATGTCGGCGCGCCGACCAGCGCTTTCTTTCGCCGCGTTCACCAGCTTGCCGGTTCGCTCGTTAGCTCAAAGACGAGCCATCCTTCACGCGGAACGGTTTCGAGCGGCAGGCCGTTCTCCCACACTGAAATTTGCATTCTGGTTTGTTCTTCCGGATGGAGACCTGCGAGCGAAAAATCAAGCCGCATCTCGAAGATGCCGCCCATGGCGATCTGGAGGCTGTCCGCAGCAATCGTTCTCGCATCCACCGGTGCTTCGCGTCGCCAAAGCTGAGTCTTCGCAAGCCGTCCGCCGAGGAAGCTCGCCTGGATGCGAATCGGGCTCTCGCCGTTCAGGCTGATGCGGAGATCGAACGCTGGAAGCGCAGCCGAAAATCCCTCGTGGAAATCCAGCCGCAAGAAAAGCGACTGGTCGTTAAAGCCGTAATAGATGGCCTCGATGAACTGCTGTCCCCCATGCATCGATCCTTGCCGCTCCTCGGGCTGGTAAATGCCTGCGCCGATCCATTCAAAATACGTCGTGACTTCGCCGTCAATCGCCGGATTGATCGGCGCGCTCGGCGAAGATTTGATCGCGCGAGAAACCGGCTGTTTGATAGGCGTCGCGAGATCGTCGGGAGGGCTCGCGCCGAGAACGTGATAGACGTTGCTCAACTGCTTGCGGTAGAGCAGGTCGAAAGCTTCATCGAGCGCGCTTGAATGTTCCGGCCCGTACCACCAGCACCAGTCGCTGCCTTCCGCAATGCCGATTTCCTGCCGGGCGATCTCGATCTTCTTGGGATCGGTTCCCGCCTCGTGCGATTTTCGCTCGTAGAAATCCCGCGCTTCCGAAAGCGCGTCCCAGGCGCGGTTGTCTTCTTCAGCGCCAATCCAAACGTCGAAGTTGGCGTCAATCCACGAGCCCGGCACAACGTGCGAAAGGCGGCCGGGCGATGCGACCGCGAGCGCTTCAGTGGCAGTGACGGCTTCGATCTCTGGATCTTGCGCCACGCGTCCGTAAAAGGATTTCAGAAATTCACGTCCGCCTCGCGGAAAGAATTCCCAGGCATTCTCACCGTCAAGAATCAGCGAGACGAGCGGCGCTCCCGAAGTCACGGTGCGCGCCGCCGCTTTGATTCTGCCGTGCAGGTCGGCCGCGGCCGCTTCCGCATCCATGCGCGAGTAAACGAATCCGATCAGATCCGAAATCTGATGGTCGCGGAAAAACAGGCTGATCGAGCGCTCGCCGAGGTCAAGCTGATAAGGGCGGTAGAGCTCCTGCCCTTGCGCCACGGTTCCGTCGGCCTGGCGGCTGAACAGAATTCCGAGCGATCGTCCAAGCACTCCTTCATCGGTCGCCGCCCATTCGAACCCCTCTTCGGAGGCGATGCGCAAGGCCTCATCGGAGACGCTTCCCTCGCTCGGCCAGAGTCCGCGCGGCGGCCGGCTGAAAAGCCGCTCGTGAAGGTCGCGCGCTGAGCGCAGTTGCTCCCGCGCGTCTTCCGGGTGGCGAAACACCTTCCTTGGCAGCGGAACCCCTGGGTGCGACTCCCTCGCGATTGCCGTGTCGCAAACAAGCGGCAGGATGGGGTGGTAAAATGGCGATGTCGAAATCTCGATTTGGCCGCGTTCGCTCGCCGCGCGATATTCTTCAAGTGTTACTTTAATTAGTTCAATCTCTTTGCGCCGGACTGTAACTTTATCTTCTTCGCTGTATCCCCTGCTCTTCGCAACCAGCCGTGAAATTTCCGGGTCTTCGCTTAGATAGATTTCGTCGAACCATGCCAATTGGCTGAGGACCTGCAAGTCGAGCCAGTCCTGAGCGGTAAAGAGTTGAACTGCGGCTTCGCTTCCCGCGGCCCTGGCACGCTCCTCGATTTCCTTGAAGCGCGGGTATCGGAAGAGAAGGTTTTCGCGATTGATCTGGAAAGCGGTCTCGAGCAACAGCGACTGGTCAGCCGGCGTCATCTGGCCGAGCGGCCGGAAAGCCGCATCCATCGCGGGCTCGATCGCTTCATCTCGGGCATAGTCCTCGAGTTGAACGAGAAGTGACGGCACGAGGTTGAAAGTCATGTGGACTGTGGGAAACTCACGCAGGATCGCCACCATGCCGTAATAATCCTTGAGCGCATGGAGGCGCGCCCAGGGCATCACATACTGGCCCTGCGCCAGATCCTTATAAAAAGGCTGATGCATGTGCCATAGCAGCATCAAAGAGAACTTTTGCATTGGCTCCCCGCGCGGCTCCTTTCGCCTCCTCGCGCCGCCTATGCTAACATGGCTTGGCCTGATAGAGAACGGGTTTGCCAGGGCTTACGCCGCCTGAGCAAAAAGCCCGCGGCGCCGACGGACGATGAAGCTTCTAACACGCTACATAATCGGAGAGATCGCCTCCTACTTCTTTATCGGCCTGGTCGTTCTTACCTTCGTCATCTACGTTCGCCCGCTGAGCCAGTTGCTCGCTCTCCTGGTGCGCCACGACCTGACGAGCGGCCAGATCGCGGAGCTCTTCGCGCTGCCGATTCCCTCCATCCTGACGCTCACCCTCCCCATGGCCGTGCTCCTCGGAACGCTCATGGCACTCGTCCGAATGGGTTCGGATGGCGAAGTCGTGGCGGTTGGCGCAGCCGGTCTCGGCTGGGGTCAATTTATCCGGCCCGTGCTTCTGTTTGCAACCGCCGGCCTGCTGCTCACCGGATGGATGTCGCTCTCACTCGCGCCCGCCGCCGAGCGCAAACTAAACACGATGGAGGTGCGCCTTGAAGCCACCCAGGCTCGCTACGCCATCAAACCCCGCGTCTTCATCGAACAATTTCCTAAACTATTACTTTACATTCACGACATTCGCGGGCCGAGGGAAGAATGGCATGGCATTTTCATTGCCGAGGCAGGCGTGCATGGCCCGCTCAAGGTGACGCTGGCCAAAACCGGGAAACTCGTCACCGGTCCAATGAGCAGGCAATGGACGCTTCACCTGAATCAGGGAGAGACGCACGAGCTTGACGCACAAGATCCGCGGCGCTATTCGATCATTTCCTTCGGGGAGACCGACATTCCCATCAAACGCCCGGGCAATACCGCCGCCGGCCCGCTGCGGCCGCGCATGTTGACGCCGGCCGAGCTGATCCGCGAAGCCCGCAACCCCGCAACCCGCCGCGCCGCTCTCGTCGAGCTTAATTATCGCCTGGCGCTCGCTTTCGCCGCACTCGTTTTGGCCCTTGCCGGCATTAGCGTCGGACTCTCAACATCCAAAGGCGGCAAAGGCGCCGGTCTCGTAATGACCCTGGCGCTCGTCTTTATCTATTACATCCTGATGGCGGCAGGCAAGAACCTGGCGGAAGAAGGAAAAGTGGGACCCACCCTCGGCCTTTGGACGGCCAACTTCATTTTTGGCGCCTCGGGCATTCTGCTATTGCTCGATATTCCCGCTGCACGCTCGGCGCGCCATGCGCTCGGCGCGTGGATCGAAAAGGCGATCGCACGCGCGCGGTCGCTCGGCGCCCTGCGCCGGGCCGTTGCGAGGAACGGGGTTACGCAAACGGAGCGGCGTGCGGTGCGGGTGTTCCAAATCATGGACACCTACGTGCTTCGAAGCTGGCTCTTCTACCTCACCCTTTTGCTAATACTGTTCGCCGGCGTGTACATGATGTTCGATTTCTTCCAGTTGCTCAATCC
The DNA here is from genome assembly GCA_021828285.1 of Acidobacteriota bacterium. Classification (GTDB taxonomy): domain Bacteria; phylum Acidobacteriota; class Terriglobia; order UBA7540; family UBA7540; genus JAKASG01. Next base: position 42,108 of record JAKASG010000007.1, read on the forward strand.
CATCATGCGCAACAAAATCCCCGTCTCAGAGCTGCTCAAGTACTATTGGTTCCTCACTCCGCAGGTTTTGTACCTGATGCTGCCTCTCGCCGTGCTGATGGCGACGCTCGTGACATTCGGATTGCTGACTCGGCGGAACGAAGTCACGGCCGCGCGCGCGCTCGGAATCAGCCTCTACCGCCTGGGCGCGCCTGTGCTCATGGCGGCCGGCCTGCTGAGCGGCGGGATGTATCTGCTCGCAAACAATTATTTACCCGAAACCAATCAGATGCAGGATGCGATGCGCAACCAGATCAAGGGCAATCCACCCGAGACCAGTTATCACCCGGGACGTCAATGGATTTTCGGGGAATCGAACCGTATTTACAGCTATCGTTATTTTGACCGCGAGCGCGATGTTTTCGCCGGACTGTCCGTCTTCGAGCTTGCGCCGCACGGATTTCGAGTTGTGCGCCGCATTTACGCCGAGCGCGCGTTCTGGCAGCAAGCCGTCAACGGCTGGATCCTCGAGGACGGCTGGGTGCGCGATATTGATCATGGCAAAGTCACGGCTTACCGCACTTTCGCCATTTCGCTTTTCCCCGAGATCACGGAGCCTCCCAGCTACTTCAAAACGGAGATCAAGCCCTCCGAGCAGATGAGCGCCGCAGCCCTGCGGCGCTATATTCTCGCATTGCGTCAATCCGGCGTGGATGTTGTGAGTTTATGGGTGGCGTTTTACAAGAAGTTCGCTTACCCGCTGATTGCGCTGGTTGTCGCCCTGATCGGGCTTCCCTTCGCCTTTTCCGGGGGTAAGCGCGGGGCGCTCTGGGGCGTAGGGTTGAGCTTTGGTATTGCCATCGCTTACTGGGCGCTTTCGAGTGTTTTCGATGCCATGGGCAAACTCGGCCAGCTTCCTCCAACCATTGCCGCCTGGTCGCCTGACGTGCTCTTCGGCTTGGCCGGCCTTTATTTGTTCCTGCGGGTCAGAACGTAGATGGCTGAGAATGAAACTTTCAGTAATCGCAAGCCGGCTTTGATTCCGCTGCTGGCCGCTTCTGACATGCCACCTGTCACTGAACTCAATGTCGGCGCGCCGACAAATAAAGAGGCGCTTTAAGTCGCCAGCCAGAAGACTTCAAGTAAAACATTAATTTGCTGCAAGCTTACGCCGGGCAGCATCGCTCGCGCGGAAGGGAACACGCTACCCCTAAACGTCTCACGCCGTCGAGTAGGCTTTGGCGCGAGACCGCTTCACAGCAGCCTGCGCAGCCGCGAGGCGCGCGACCGGCACGCGGTAAGGCGAGCAGCTCACGTAATTGAGTCCCGCCTCGGCGCAAACTTCAATCGACGAAGGATCGCCGCCATGTTCGCCGCAGATTCCGACCTTCAAATTCGAACGAGCGGCTCGTCCCTCCTCGGTCGCGAGCTTCAGCAGCCGTCCGACGCGCTTCGGATCGAGCACGGCGAAAGGATCGGCGGGCCAGATTTTGAGCTTCACGTACGCGCTGATGATCTTGCCGCAATCGTCGCGAGAGAGGCCGAAAGTGGTTTGCGTGAGGTCATTCGTGCCGAAGCTGAAAAATTCGGCGAGTTCCGCGATTTCGCCCGCCGAGAGCGCCGCCGCCGGCAGCTCGATCATCGTCCCGACGAGATACGCAACTTCGATGCCCTTCTTTGCAAAGACTTCCTTCGCGACGCGGTCAACGATCTCCTTTTGCGCCGCAAGCTCCTTCACGTCGCCGACGAGCGGAATCATCACTTCCGGCTTCGCCTCAATCCCCTGCCGCCGGCAATCCGCCGCCGCTTCAAAGATTGCGCGCGCCTGCATTTCCGTGATTTCCGGATACATGATGCCCAGCCGGCAGCCGCGCAGCCCCAGCATCGGATTGAATTCGTGAAGGCCTTCGACCACGGCGAGCACGCTCTTGAGGCGCGAAAGCTTCGCGCCTTTCTGCCGCTTCGCTTCCATCACCGCGATTTCCACCATCAGCTCCTCGCGCTTCGGCAGAAACTCGTGGAGGGGCGGGTCGAGCGTGCGGATGGTGACCGGCAGTCCGGCCATCGCTTTAAAGAGCCCGAAGAAATCCTTGCGCTGCATGGGCAGGAGCTTCGCGAGGGCCGCCCGGCGCTCTTTTTCATACCGCGCTGCCTCTTTCGGATTCTGAGTGTCTTTGCAGGCCATGATCATGCGCTGCACGTGAGGCAGACGGTCTTCCGCGAAAAACATGTGCTCCGTGCGGCAAAGCCCGATGCCTTCGGCGCCGAACCGCCGCGCCGCGAGCGCGTCGCGCGGAATATCGGCGTTCGCGCGCACGCCCAGCTCGCGGTAGTCGTCCGCCCATCGCATGAACTCGGCGAAAACGCCGCTTGAAGGGTCCGCCTCGACCGTATTGACCTTCCCGAGGATTACGCGGCCCGTCGAGCCGTCGAGCGAAATCCAATCACCCTCCTTCAGCTTCGTCGCGCCAATTTTGAGCGTCTTCTTTTTCTCATCCACTTCAGCTTCGCCCGCGCCCGCGACGCAGGGCTTCCCCATGCCGCGCGTCACGACGGCGGCGTGCGAGGTCATCCCGCCTCGCGAAGTGAGAATTCCGGCGGCCACTTCCATGCCATGAATATCGTCTGGCACGGTTTCCGCGCGGACGAGAATCACCGGTTGTCCTTTCCCTTTCGCCACGGCATCATCCGCGGTAAACACGATCCGCCCCACCGCGGCGCCGGGCGACGCCGGGAGGCCCGTCGTCAGCACTTTGAGCGGCGCCGATTCGTCGAGCACGGGATGAAGCAGTTGGTTCAGTTGCTCCGGCTCGACGCGCGTAATCGCTTCCTCCGGCGTGAGGATGCCTTCATGGACCATATCCACCGCAATGCGCACGGCCGCAGGCCCGGTCCGCTTGCCGTTGCGCGTCTGAAGCATGTATAGCTTCCCTTCCTGAATTGTGAACTCGAAGTCCTGGACGTCCTTATAATGCTCCTCGAGGCGGCCGGTGATTTCACGCAACTGGCGATAAGCTTCGGGATTGATTTTTTCGAGCTCGGCGATCGGCACGGGCGTGCGCACGCCCGCGACCACGTCTTCGCCCTGCGCGTTCATCAGGAACTCGCCGTAGAAGCGCTTCTCGCCGTTCGCGGGATTGCGAGTGAAGCCGACGCCGGTGCCTGAAGTTTCGCCCATGTTGCCGAAGACCATTGTCTGGACGTTCACCGCCGTTCCCAGGTCGTCGGGAATTTTGTTCATGCGGCGGTAGGTGATGGCGCGGTCGTTATACCAGGAGCGAAAGACAGCGGCAATCGCCATCTCAAGTTGTACTTGAGGTTTTTGCGGGAAGTCCTTGCCGGTAAACTTCTTAACGACCTTCTTGTAGCCTTCGATCACATGCTGCAAATCCGCGGACTGAAGCTGGGTATCGAGCTTGAAACCGCGCTTCTTTTTTTGTCCGTCGAAGACGCGCTCGAATTCGGATTTATTGATGTCCTGGACGACGTTGCCAAACATCTGGATAAAACGCCGGTAGCTGTCGTAGGCGAAGCGCTGGTTCGCGGTCTTGCGCGCAATCACCTGAACAACCTTGTCGTTCATGCCGAGGTTCAGAATCGTGTCCATCATGCCGGGCATCGAAAATTTCGCGCCCGAACGCACGGAAACGAGGAGCGGGTTTTCCGCGTCGCCGAGCTTCTGTCCGAGCAGGCCTTCGAGCTTCGCGAGCGCTGCGCGCGCTTCCGACATGATGGCCCCCGGAAGCTGGTTGCCGTTTTCGAAGTAAATCCTGCAGGCCGAAGTGGCAATGGTAAAACCAGGAGGAACGGGCAAGCCGGCGTTCGTCATCTCCGCCAGGCCCGCGCCCTTTCCGCCGAGCACATCCTTCATCCCGCCGTTGCCGTCCGCTTTCCCGCCGCCAAAAAAGTAAACGTATTTGTCCATGTCGTGCTCCTTTTAGATTTGATCCCTAATTTGCTGAAGACTGTCAGCTCTCAGCCGTCAGCCAAAAATTCAAGAATTAAAAAGCTTGCGGCCCTCGGTCTTTGGCGTCACTCGCCCCTTGTCGCTCGTCACTTCTCTTCCGATGTCGGCGCGCCGACAGTTGAACCGCTACTTTCAATTTGCGACAAATCAGCAAAGCGCAGAAAGACCAGCGCATTCAGGTGATCGAGGAGCCGCAGGCGGTTCGCGCGAAGATCGAGGTTCTCGTCCATCACCATCACTTTGTCGAAAAACCGGTCCACGACCGGCCGAACCTGTGCAACTTGCTTGAATGCCTCGGCGTACATTCCGCGTCCGGCAAAATCCTCAAGCTGCCCTTTCAATTTTAGATAAGCCTCAAACATATCTCGCTCAGGTCCGGCCGATAGCAGGTGTTCCTCGATCCCGTATCTGTCGCCACGATCCGCCTGCGTCGCGCTCTTGGATAGGATATTGCGAGTTCGCTTTGCAGCGACGGCGAGAGCCTGGAACGCGTCAGTTGTAACGAAAGGCTCCAGCTGTTTGCCGCGCAGTAAAGCATCAGAGGGCGGAGACCAGGACTTAAAGGAGTGGACGATAGCCCGGACGGTATCGCCGCGTAGCCCCCCGGAAGTTCGGAGGTAGAATTCCGTTCTCTCCCGAAGGAAGCTGCACAAGGTTCCGACAGGGTCGCCTTGGGCCACAGGGCCACGAGATCCCTCGACAGTTCTTTCGGCAAAAGCAAGAACATCGAACCCCGGCAAAGCCTCGATTGCAATCTTGATGACGCCGTTCCCCGCCCTTCGCAAACCAAAGGGATCGCTCGATCCGGTCGGCGCGAGGCCTGCCCGAAATCCTTCGGCAACGCTGTCGAATTTGTCAGCGAGCGAGACGACCGCTCCGATGGTCGTGCGCGGGCATCTGTCCTCGGCGCCTTGCGGGAGATAGTGATCGTAAATCGCGTCAGCAACTTCCGGCGGCTCGCCCTGGGCCGTGGCGTAAAGCCCGCCGACGACGCCCTGCAGCTCGGGGAATTCCTGAACCATCTGCGTGGTCAAGTCACACTTGCAGAGTTGGACAGCCCGTTTCGCGGACGTTTCATCCACCAAAGTCATCTTTCCCTGGTCTCGGAGGACGCGGCAAATTTCCCCGGCAATGGCCTCCATGCGGCGCACCTTGTCGGCGTAGCTCCCAAGTTTCTCGTGATACGTCACCTTTTCGAGCAGCGGCAGGCGGTCGCGCAAGGGAATCTTCTGGTCGGTGTCCCAAAAGAACCGTGCATCGCTGAAGCGCGCCCGGAGGACCCGTTCGTGGCCCGCACGAATCAGGCCTTTCGGGTCATCCGCGCGGTTGAGGATGGCCATGAATCGCGGCCGCAGCCGGGCCGCCGAGTCCTCGACGGCAAAATACTTTTGATGGCCGCGCATCACTGTAATCAGAATCTCACGCGGCAACTCCAGAAAACTGTGATCGAACGCACCGGCAATGGCCGACGGCCATTCGGTGGAATTGACGTGCCAGGTCTCTAGCTCCGCGTCTTCGACGAGCGATTCCGAGCCTTCAAGTAACACTTTAGATGCCTCGCGAATCATCTCGCGGCGAGCCTCCGAATTGATTTCAACCTTTGCCGCGCGAAGGTTTCTCTCAAGGTCGGCGAAGCCAGAAACCGCGATAGCATTCCTGCCGGCCAGGCGATGGCCGAACGTCTTATGGCCTGCAGGAACTCCGGCGACATTGAATGGGATGACTTCGGCGCTCTTCCCTTCTCCAAGGAGCGCCACAATCCAGCGAATGGGCCGAAGGAAGCTGAATTTCGCGCCGTCGGGTTTCCCCCAATGGATTGACTTAGGGAAACTCATATTCCAAAGAAGCACGTCTAGAAGTCTCGAGAGCACTTCGGCGGCAGGTTGGCCATGTTCGCGCGTTTCGAGGGCAAGGTATTCGCCCTTCGGCGTGGTTACGCGCTTGAGCGCGGAAACCTCCGCGCCGTGCTTGGCGGCAAAGGCCTCCGCCGCCCGAGTGTATTTGCCTTCGGCATCGAACGCCGCTTTAACGGGCGGTCCCATGACATCTTCAACCTTGTCCGGCTGGCGCGCAGCGACTTGGGGCAGGTACGCGACCAGCCGGCGCGGTGTTGAGTAGGTTTCAAGAAGAGCGTTAGGGTTTTCCAGAAGGCGGTTCGCGCGGAGGTAGGCGCGCAGTTGGTCGCCAAGCTGCTTTTGCGCCTCCGCGAGGAACCTCGCCGGCATTTCCTCGCAGCCGATTTCGAGGAGCAGCGGAAGCGTCTCTTGGCTTGCGGGGCTCATGCGGGCTGAACCTCCGGCTGCGCGGCCTGGCGCGCGGCATAGATGCGAGCCGATTCGCAGGCAATCCTGCGGATGCGCGCGATGAGCGCGACACGCTCGGTGACGCTGATGGCGCCGCGGGCATCGAGGATATTGAAGAGGTGTGAGCATTTGAGCGCGAATTCATAAACCTTGCGGAGCGGAAACCGATCGGCGGCCGGCATTCCCGCATTTTGGGAACGCCCGGCTTCATGTGGCCCGCCGGATGCCGGCCTAAAGGCCGGCGCTACACGCATGCTGAGCAGCCTCAACGCTTCAGCCTCATAGGTATCGAGCAGTTTGCGGCAAGCTTCGGCGTCGGCGGCTTCAAAATCATAGACGGAAAGCTCGAATTCCTCTTCGCGCCTCAAGGCTCCGTATTTCACCGACTTATTCCACAAAACCTCAAACACATCATCAACGTTTTGGAGAAAGCCTGCGATGCGCTCCAGGCCATAGGTCAGCTCGACGGAAATCGGCTCGAGGTCAATGCCGCCCGACTGTTGGAAGTAAGTGAACTGCGTGATTTCGAGGCCGTCGAGCATCACTTGCCAGCCGATGCCCCAGGCGCCGAGCGTTGGCGCTTCCCAATTGTCTTCTTCAAAGCGGATGTCGTGTTCGCTGAGCTTGATGCCGAGCGATTCGAGGCTTTTAAGGTAAACATCCTGAACGTCTTTGGGCGGAGGTTTAAGTATTACTTGAAATTGCGTGTGCTTGAGCAGGCGGTTCGGATTCTCGCCGTAGCGGCCGTCGGCTGGGCGGCGAGATGGCTGGACATAAGCGACGCTGCACGGGTTCGGGCCGAGAACGCGGAAGAACGTTTCGGGGCACATCGTTCCCGCGCCCACTTCGAGATCGTAGGGCAAGGCGATGACGCACCCTTGTTTCGCCCAGAATTGGCTGAGTGCGAAGATGGTATCCTGAAAATTCAGCATAAGGGACCTAATCCCGCGGCCGCCTGAGCGCGACTCACGTGACGCTTCCGGGTGAATGGTTCTCCGTCCTTCGCTAAAATTCGTCGAGCAACGGGCGGGTCACGAGCTTCTTGCCGACGTGACTTTCAACCAGCACTTCAAGAAACCGCCGCAACTCGTTCAAAGCACGGGGCGGCGGCCCGGCGCCAATCCATTGATCGAGCGCAAGGCCTTTGAAGCTCGCCTCAATCCTCCGCGCCTCAGCCGATACTTCAGCGCGCGCGCCCCTCCGGCATTCTGCGCAAAGCAAGTGCTCAGAGCCTTCTCCATAATAACCCGACTCGACGCCGAGCTGGCGTCCGCATGCGCCGCAGCGGTCAATCTGCGGCAGCAGTCCGCCAAGTTTCAGCAGCCAGTAGTTGAAGTAGACGAGCGGCCTCACAATCTCGCCCGACCGCTTCATCGCCCGCAGCACGACAAGCAGGAGACGAAAAGCCCGTTCATTCACCTCTCGTTCGGGCAGAAACTGCTCGCTTGCCTCCACCACGTACTGCGCCGCAACCTGCACGCGATAATCCTTCTGCATATCGAAGAAGGACTCGATCAGCTCGCAGGAATTCAGGCGCGCCAGGTCGCGATGCTCGCGCTCGTAGAGCCAAAGCCGCACATAACTCGGCGGCTCAAGCGAGCCTCCGTAGCGGCTCTTCGGCCGCTGCGCCCCCGCCGCGACCGCGCGCAGCCGGCCAAGCTGCCGCGTCAAAAGCGAAACGATCTTGTCCGCTTCTCCAAGACGGTAGGTTCTAAGAGCGATGGCTTCCGTTTCGCGCAGAGGCATTCGGGCTGCTGAATTATTAAAATTACCATAACCCACGAAGCCCTCAAATACTTTTTTCTGGCCGGTCCATGACATGACAACAGCCTTAATCGAATCCCCGCGTTTGCCAGGCAAACAGCAGTGACGCGATGCCATTCCGACCTGTTGAAAAAACCGGGGATTTTGTGGAAATCGGATTATGTTAACTTCTCAGCTCCACACAAATTTATTATCAGACACTCCTGTGAAAAATAGTCTGATCGCGTTCGCGGATCGAGGCGGTTCCCTGCCCCGAGGAAACGCGGTGTGGCGTCCGGATCCCGAGGAACGAAAAAATGGCTTTCCGTTATTGTGTGAACGGCGAAGTCGGGTATAATGCCTGCGCGCTTGAACGCGTCGGAGGGCATTTGATCGGCGAAACGGTCTCACATTATCGCATCGTTGAAAAGCTGGGCGGCGGAGGTATGGGCGTTGTTTACAAGGCCGAGGATATTCGGCTCGGCCGGATGGTGGCGCTCAAATTCCTGCCCGAAGCCTATTCGAAGGACCGGCAGGCCATCGAACGGTTCCAGCGCGAAGCGCGCGCAGCCTCCGCGCTCAATCACCAGAACATCTGCACAATTTATGAAATTGACCAGCACAACGGGCAGCAATTCATCGCGATGGAACTGCTCGAAGGCCGCACGCTGAAGCAGGCGCTCGGCGGGAGGGCGATGGCTCTCGATTCCCTGCTCGAGCTTGCAATTCAAGTCGCGGATGCGCTTTCCGCCGCCCACGCGAAAGGCATCGTCCACCGCGACATCAAACCCACGAACATTTTCGTCACCGAGCGCGGACACGCAAAAGTGCTCGATTTCGGACTCGCCAAACTTTCAGGACCGATGGGGCGAGCGGCGGGCGACGTCCACGAAGATGCTGAGACGGCCGCGCTCGGTCAACTGACAAGCCCGGGCGCGCTCCTCGGAACCGTGGCTTATATGTCTCCGGAGCAGGCGCTTGGCCGGGACGTGGACAACCGGACAGATTTGTTTTCCTTTGGCGCGGTGATTTATGAAATGGCCACGGGCCGGGAAGCGTTCGCGGGGACGACGAGCGCTGCGGTGATTGACGCCGTTCTGAACCGGGCCCCTGCCCCGCTCACGCGCTCGAATTCCGCCATGCCGGTTGAACTCGAACGAATCGCCTCGAAGGCCATCGAAAAGGACCGCGACTTGCGGTACCAAAACGCTTTGGAAATGCTTTCTGATTTGAAGCGGCTGAAGCGGGACACGGATTCCGGCCGGCACACATCGAGCCGGCCCGCGGCCGCCGCGCCATCTCCCTCGGCCGGCGCAAGGGCCGAGCGTTCGCTCGCGGTGCTTTATTTCCACAATCTCGGGCGGTCGGAGGAAGACGAATATTTTCGCGACGGCATTACGGAAGACATCATCACGGAACTCTCGAAGATCCGCGGCATACGTGTTTTCCCGTCCTCGGCGGTCCTCGCGTTCCGCGATAAGTCTGTCGCCGAGCCCGAAGTGGGCCGCGACTTGAACGCGGGATTTGTTCTGAGCGGAAGCCTGCGGCGGGCGGGCAACCGCTTGCGTCTCACGGCGCAACTGATCGAGACAGCGAGCGGTCATTCGGTTTGGGCGGAGCGCTACGACCGCGAGCTCGCGGACGTCTTCGCCATCCAGGATGAAATTGCCCACAATATCGCCGCGGCGCTCCAGGTGGCGCTGACTGAAACAGAAAAGCGCGCCATCGGCAAAGCGCCGACGGCCAACGTCAAGGCCTACGATTATTATCTGCGCGGACGGCAATTTTTCCATCAGTTCCGCGAAAAGGGCTTTGAATTTGCGCAGCAGATGTTCGAGCGTGCGATTGAGGTGGACCCGCATTACGCCCGAGCCTACACGGGCATCGCCGACTGCTGCTCCTTCCTTTATACGTATTGGCACGCGAGCGTCAACACGCTCGAGCAAGCGGACGCCATGAGCCGAAAAGCGCTTGAACTCGACCCCGACCTCGCCGAAGCGCACGCCTCTCGGGGCCTCGCCGTGTCTCTGCGAAAGGAATACGATGAGGCGGCGCGCGAGTTCGAAGCCGCGATTCGCCTGGATCCCAAGCTCTTCGAAGCCTACTATTTTTACGGCCGGTCGCGCTTCGCCGAAGGCAGGTTTGAGGAAGCGGCTGCGCTATTCGAGAAGGCTTCCGAAGTGAAGCCGGAGGATTACCAGGCGCTTGCCTTACTCGCGAATGCGTACAGAAGCGCAAACCGGCCCGCGGACTCCGAGCGCGCTTACCGCCGATCGCTTGCAGTCGCGGAGAAGCACCTCGAACTTCATCCGGACGACGCGCGGGCGCTTTACATGGGCGCTGGCGGGCTCATTGCTATCGGCGAGCGGCAGCGCGCCCTAGACTGGATACGCCGCGCGCTCGCCATCGAACCCGAAGATCCGGGCGTGCTCTATAACGTCGCATGCGTTTACTCCGTCCTCGGGCGCCCTGAAGAAGCGCTCGACTGCCTGGAAAAAGCCGTGCGAAACGGCTTCGGCTTCAAACAATGGATCGAGCACGATTCCGACCTCGACGCCGTCCGAACGCATCCGCGTTTCGCAACCATCCTGAAGCGGCTATAGCCTTTCGGCAAATTCGCAGTTGTCCCGGCCGAATTTGCCGGGTTACTATGCTGCCTCTAAGTTTTTGGAGAGGCGGAGTGGCTAAAAAGCGTTTCGATGTTGTCGGGCTCGGCTTGAATGCGACGGATACGGTCCTGCGGGTACGGGAATTTCCGCCGCTCGGCGGCAAGGAGCGCGTCGCTTCAATTTCACGGCAAGCGGGAGGACAAGTGGCGACGGCTCTCGTCACCTGCCAGCGACTCGGCCTGCGGACGCGCTACCTCGGCAAGGTCGGCGGAGACGAAGCCGGCAAGTTCCAGCTCGAAAGCCTGCGACGCGAAGGCGTGGACGCGCGCTTTGTAAAAACCGTCCGCGGAGCGCCGAATCAACTGGGATTGATTATTGTGGACCGCGCGACGGGCGAACGAACGGTTTTCTGGGACCGCGACCCGCGCCTGACCGTAAAGCCTTCAGATTTGACCCGCGAAATGCTTGCGGGCGCGCGCTTCCTGCACCTCGACGGCTGCGACGTAGAAGCGTGCCTCAAGGCGTCGTGCTGGGCGCGGGCCATGCACATACCGGTGGTGGCCGACTTCGATACCGTCTATAAGCAGGTCGAGAAGCTCTTCCCTTTCGTTGATTATCTGATCGCTTCGGCCAATTTTCTTCCCGCGGTCACGGGCGATGCCGATCCGTTTCAAGTGCTCGAAACCATGGCGCGAGAATACCGCAACGCCGCTGCGGGAATGACGCTTGGGCGCGATGGAGCTTTGCTGCTCGCGCGCGGACGGTTCTATTATTCGCCGGGTTTCGTGGTTGAAACCGTTGATACGACGGGCGCGGGCGACGTTTTTCACGGCGCGTTTATTTACGGCCTGGCGCGCGGCTGGGAAATGGAGCGAACCCTCGATTTTTCGAACGCTATGGCGGCGCTCAACTGCGCGGCCCTTGGCGCGCGCGGCGGCATCGCGACCGAAAGCGAAGCGCAGAAAGTGCTGGCCAATGGCCGGCGGCATCAAAATCGGGAGTACGTGCGAAAAGGTCACGGCTGATGCTCAAAGCCGGCGGGCATGCCGCCTGGAACTGATATGGCGAAATCGAGGTTTGCATTGATCACTGGCGCCTCCGGAGGAATCGGCGAATGTTTTGCGCGAAGGCTTGCCGCGCGCAAGCAAAACCTGGCGCTCGTGGCGCGGTCGAGGGAAAAACTCGAAGCGATTGCGAATGAATTGAGCGCGACGCACGGCATCCGCGCGGAAGCGATTGCCGCCGATTTAAGCGAAACCGGCGCCGCGGAGGGCCTGGTGCGGGAACTGGATGCGCGCGGCATTGAAGTGTATCTGCTGGTGAACAACGCGGGCTTCGGCGCGAACGGGGAATTCTGGAAGTTGCCGCTCGAGCGGCAGGAGCAGATGCTGCGGCTCAATATCGAAGCTCTCGTCGAGCTCACCCACCTCCTTGCGCCCGGGATGACCGAGCGAAAAAACGGCGGCGTCATCAACGTCGCCTCGACCGCCGGGTTCCTGCCCATCGCTTACACGACGACGTACTCGGCGTCGAAAGCCTTCGTGATCAGCTTCTCGATGGGGCTTGCGGAAGAATTGCAGCCTTACGGCGTGCGCGTGGTGACGCTTTGTCCCGGCGCAACGCGGACCGACTTCTTCAAGGCCGGAGACTACGGCGAGCATCGCAAAGTTCCGGGAGGGTTTCAGGCGCCCGAGGAAGTGGTCGAAGAGGCGCTTCGCGCGCTCGACCGAGGCGGCGGGCTGGTGGTTCCGCGCTGGCTGAACAAGCTGAACGTGTTTTTGCTGCGGCTCGCTCCGCGCAGCGTGGTGGCGCGAATGGCCGCGCGCGTTTTCCGGCCGTAAAAGCGAATATTTCCTTTTGCCATTCGTGCTCGCTGCGGCGCCCTCGTCCGAATTCCGCGCCTCGCGGGATTGCGGCTCCGATGCTATACTGCGGAAGGCTCGCTGCTGGTGAGCGAAGATCCTGAAGAATTGTTGAAGCGCGCGGAGAGGTGTCCGAGTGGCTGAAGGAGCACGCTTGGAAAGCGTGTTCACGAGCAATCGTGACGTGGGTTCGAATCCCACCCTCTCCGCCATCCCGCGCGACAGTCTCGAAAGGCCGCCGGTCGTATTCGAGCATGACCAGGAATTTCCACTAACTTTGGGAAGGAGCGGTTCTTGCCTCTCTATCAAGCGATTATTCTCGCGATCGTGCAAGGGCTGACGGAACTCTTACCGGTGTCAAGCTCCGCGCACGTGATCGTCGTTGCGGAGCTGCTTCACCAGGACATGAGCAAGCCGGAGAACGCTTTGCTCCTCGTCATGCTGCATACGGGGACAATGTTCGCGGTCATCGTCTATTTCTGGCGGCGATGGGTAAAAACGTTTTTCTCGTCCTGGGAAGCTCTCTGGCGTTTCGTACAACTGATTTTTGTTGCGTCGCTCGTGAGCGGCATCGTCGCGCTGCCGGTGATTTTCGTGATCGGGCATTTGCTGGCCCGAGGCGGCCACATGGCCTCGATCGAAGTCCTGTTCCACAAGCTGAACTGGATTGCGCCGGCGCTTGCGGCGGGCGGCATCCTGATCTTATACGCCGGCTTGCGCGAGGCGCGGAATCCCGGCTCGCCGAACGGCGCACGCCGTGAATTGAACTGGTTCGACGTGCTGGCGATGGGCGTCGCGCAAGGTTTTGCAATTCCCTTCCGGGGATTTTCGCGCTCGGGCTCGACGATTTCCGCGGGTCTCCTGACCAACGGCGAGCGCATGCAAATCGAATCGTTCAGCTTCGCAATGGCCGTCGCCATCACACCGCTTGCCATCGCGCGCGAACTCTACCGCGTGGTTCGCGCGGCGCACCGCTCGGGCGTCGCCGTCCATTGGAGCGCGGCGCTCGCGCCAAGCCTGGTCGGCATGGTCGCGGCAATGCTTGCGGGCCTGGTGGCGCTCAAATGGCTTTCACGCTGGCTCGAACAGGGCCGCTGGTACTGGTTCGGTCTCTATTGCATCGCCGCCGCCGCCGTCGTTCAGGCGCTTTACCTTCGCGGATGGTAGGCGCACAGCCGGGTCGGCCGGCGATTTGAGTTGATTGCCTCGCGAGATAGGGCGTGGTAGTATGGGCGGTGGAATGGGGACTCGGTTGCCACGCGGGGTTGCTTCGAACCCCTGATTTCTAAACTCCGACCGGCCATTGACGAAAAGGGAAATAAGCCGGGCCGCTCTGCGCCTGTATCTTGAGGAGGACGTGAATGGGTAACCCCATTGCATCCGGACCGGCAAGGCAAGGGCCGGCGCGTGACCAGGCTCGCGGCGGACGGCGTCTCGAAGAACTTATCGGATTTCTGCTGCTGATTTTCGGCCTGCTCGCGCTGTTGAGCCTGCTCTCGCATTCGGTTCAGGATCCATCCTTCAATACGCGCACGCCCGTTGGCGTTCCGATCCACAACTGGATTGGCATCGTGGGCTCCTACGGCGCCGACTTGCTTTTCCAGACGCTCGGCTGGGTCGCCTATCTGGTTCCGCTGACGTTTTTTGTGGTCGGGGGGCGTTTGGCTTTGGCTCGACCGCTCGAATCGCCGCGCACCAAAGCGGCGGGATGGATTCTGCTCGTCGGATCACTGGCTGCTCTTCTCGATTTGTTTCCTTACACGCCGCGCATCAGCGGTTTGATCCCCGGATTTGGCCTCACGGGCTATCTCGTCGCGCTAGGCCTCGTGGATGTCTTGAACCGGACGGGAGCGGCGATTGTGGCGGGGGCGCTGTTCCTGACGTCGCTCTTCATGGTTACGCGGTTTTCTTTTTCTTCGGCGTATGGATTCCTGAGGCCGCGATTCGCTTTCGCCGGGGCGTGGGCAGCGCGCTGGAAAAAACATCGCGAGGAGAAACACGCCGCGCGACTGCGGCGGAAGCTCGAGAGGAAACGCGCCGCGGCGGCAAGCCAGCCGGTCATTACAGCCAAAGCGAAGCCACCTTCACCCCCTGTTGAGCCGAAGATCGCCGTGCCAGCCCCGCCCGAGCGTAAGCCCGCCCCGCCGGCGCTTCCATCGGCGCCCGTTTCAATCACTCAGGCGATTGCAAACGTCAAGCCGCTGAAGGCCAAGCCTGGTCCGCCCGTCACGCCGGTTGCCGTTGCCCCGCCCCTCAGTGAAGCAGAAGACAAACCGCCGAAGATCGTGGGGCGAGGCCATCAAGGGTATAAGCCGCCGAGCATCACGCTGCTTCGGCAGGCCGAAAGCGAACAAGGCATTGACGAAGAAGAACTCAAGCAGCGCGCCACGAGCCTTACGCAGAAGTTCGCCGAATTCGGGGTCATCGGCGCCGTGACGCAGATTCATCCGGGACCCGTCGTCACCACTTACGAATTCAAGCCGGAGCCGGGCATCAAGTACAGCCGCATTGTGAATCTCGTGGATGATTTGTGCCTCGCGATGAAAGCGGAATCCATCCTGATCGAGCGCGTGCCGGGGAAATCAACCATCGGCATCGAGGTGCCGAACCTTCATCGCGAAACGATTCACTTGCGCGAGATCATCGAGTCCAGTGAATTCGCCGCTTCCGCATCGAAGCTCACGCTCTCGCTCGGCAAAGATGTGACGGGGAAAATCAAAATCGCCAACCTGAGCGAGATGCCTCACCTGCTGATCGCGGGCTCGACGGGCTCGGGGAAAAGCGTGGGCATCAATTCGTTCATCGTCTCGGTGCTCTACAAGGCGACGCCCGATGAAGTCAAGCTCATCATGATTGATCCGAAGCGGCTCGAGCTGAATCTTTACGAAGGCGTTCCACACCTTTATACGCCGATCGTGACCGAGCCGAAGCAGGCGGCCAACGTGCTTCGCCGGGCGACGCTCGAGATGGAAGCGCGGCTGCGGAAACTCGCGGAGCACGGCGTCCGGAACATCGAGCAATACAACAAAATCTTCGAGGCGGATACTCCGCTCAACCTTTTCGAGGATGGCGCGCAGCAGGACGGGCCCCTGCCCTACATCATGATCGTCATTGACGAGCTTGCGGATTTGATGATGGTCGAGCCGCAGGGCGTGGAAGAATCCATCACGCGCCTCGCGCAGATGGCGCGCGCCGTCGGCATTCACCTGATTCTTTCGACGCAGCGGCCTTCGGTGGACGTGCTGACGGGACTCATCAAGGCAAACATGCCGTCGCGCATCGCCTTCCGCGTGGCGTCGAAGGTGGACTCGCGCACGATTCTCGATTCGAACGGCGCTGAAGCCCTGCTCGGCCGCGGCGATATGCTGTTCGTTCCGCCGGGAAGCGCGCGGCTGCTCCGGCTGCACGGGCCGCTCGTGACGGAAAAGGAAATCGGCAAAGTGGTGGAGTGGTGGAAAGCGCAGTCGAAGCCGGCATACAATGAAGAGTTCCTGAAGCCGGTCAAAGAGCGCGATCGCGACCGGGCCGGCGACTCGCCAGATGAGGAAGAAGACGGCGCCGAGCTCGACGAAGTTTACGAAGAAGCGGTGCGGCTGGTTATCGAGTCGGGCAAGGCTTCGACTTCCCTTTTGCAACGCCGGCTACGGCTCGGTTACGGCCGCGCGGCACGATTGATTGACCTGATGGAAAAAGACGGAATCGTCAGCGCACCGGACGGCTCGAAATCGCGCGAAGTTTTGAAGAAGCCCGATTGGCTCCAGGAATTGGATTCATCGCTGCGGTAGCACACCGCGCGCAGGCCGCGCGGCGCGAAGCCGGCGGAAGCCGCGCAATTTCTGCACACGAGGGGACCTTGACGACAGTTCATCATGCGGATCGCCGGCGCGCGGGACGAATCTCCCATCGCACCCGCGTGGTCATCAGCGGCACCGACGTGAACCGCGTACAATTCGCGGAAGAGACGGAGACGATAACCATCAGCAAGTTCGGCGCCGCGGTGCGCTCCGCTTACCAATTGAAGCTCGGCGAAGAAGTGTCCCTGCGCACCAAGGATCACGACCGCGCCGGCCAGTTCGTCGTGGTTTGGCGAGGCAAGGAGGGCACGTTGCAGGATGGATTGATCGGCATGGAGTGGCTCGAGCCACGCCTGTTCTGGGGCGTTGATTTTCCGCCCGAGGATTGGGGACGAGCGCCGAAGTAGTCGCGGCGTGCTATGCCGCCCTGCGGTCTCCGGGCGCGCCCGCCGCGCCTTCGAAAGCATTGCGCCTGTAGCTCAGTTGGATAGAGCGGCAGACTTCGAATCTGTAGGCCGGGAGTTCGAGTCTCCCCAGGCGCGCCATAACTCTTTCATGCAGCGGAAGTTACGGACAGGATTTTCTCAGCGCGATTTTCCGCGTTTTGACTGTAACCACCATCTGTAACCACTTTTTGGCTGGCGGCCATCTGCGTAAAGGCGCGCTCGATTGCGTTCGCGTCAGGATGGACATACCGCTGAGTGACCCGGATATCCGAATGCCCGGCGATTCTGGCGAGCGCGTAAGCGTCGCAATGGGGAGCAATCCACGTAAGGCCAGTGTGTCTCAGGCAGTAGGGCGGAAACGGTTTGACTTCGGGATTCTCTTTCGGCTTTTCCTCATGGGCTTTCGCCAGAGCCTTAAGAGCCTTGTCGTGATACTTCTTGTCCGTGCTCTCTTCCAAGTGACCGGAGCGGGAGCCGGTAGGAAACAGCCAACCCCCTTCCAGCCTGCCTTGAGCTTCATACCGCGCTTTGAGAGCCTGATAGACTGCCGGAACCATCGGCAGGATGCGGCGTCCGGCCTTGCTCTTGCTCTCAGTCACTCGAATCAATCCGCCCTGACCGTTCAATAGGATGTGCTCCCATCGTAGGCGGCGGACTTCGCCGGGCCGCATTCCCGTGCCAAGCATGATTGTGGCAACGTCACGCCACGGCTGAGGACAGGCGGCAAGATACAGACTGGCCTCTTGCTCCATCAAGATGCGCTCGCGCTGGACTTCGCCTCTCGCCAACCCAATCTTGGGCATTCGGTCTAGTTTGCCCCATTCAACGGCGAGGTGAAGGCCGCGGCGAAGAGTGCGAAGGGCGCAATTGACCGTAGATGGCGAGAGGTTCGAATAGCGGGCCGCAAACTGCGCGGCGTGCTGGTCTGTGATCTGGTCAAGACGCAAGCCGCCGATGTCGTTACCGGCAGCCAAGAGGCGCTTGATTCCATCATGGTAATAGCGGGCCGTGCTCGGCTTGGCGGCTGTGCTGTCCGCGTAGGGCAGAAAGTCTTTTTCGAGAAAATGGGCGAGCGTAGGCGCTGGCTTCTTTTCGAGAATGCCCCAATCTCCTTTGGCGATCTCGACCCGTATCTTGGCCGCGATACTCCGGGCTGTCTTGGCGTCAGTTGCTCCCGTGGACTTACAGACCGTCTCTCCCTTGAAATGGAATTTCGTCATGTAATACTTGCTTCCTTCGCGTTTGTAGATCATTGACGTTTCCCCTTTTTCGGCTGATTTTCTCTGACTATCAAGTTTGGATTGGCCTTCAGTCTTGCCCTGTACTCGCGCATCTTTTCGGCGCGCCGTGTGCGCATCAGTTCCGGGTCTTGTCTTGATTCGTAGTCTCGCTTCCTGCAATTCGAGGAACAAAAATTCTGTGTTTCCTTCCGGGCGAAAAACCAATTGCCACATTTAGCCCATCCGCAAATTCGCACCCGATGGACTTGCCGGGCGCTAGCGAGCAAGACCAATAAGAGCGTGGCCGCGTTTTCCTCTGTGACCGGCAGGACGCGGACATCATAGCCGTTGTCGGTTTGTATCGGCGGCAGCAACCGGAAGCGAACCGAAAACGGCTTAGTGAGATCAAGCGGTTTCCCGCGCCGAAGCCGCTTCGGATGTCGTGCGAGTCCTAGAACGGTTTCATGTGGAATGGCGCGAAGCCGGGTAAAGACTCCGTAGGCGGGAAGGTGAGGGGCAACCTTGGTGTGGTGCGGGTTTGCAAAAACTCGTACCCACAGCCCGATCCGCGAGCGCGAATGAGCATTCAGCCATCTTGCGAGCGCGTCGCCTTCAGACTCCATGTAAGCGTGACGGACGCTTTGTCTGCCCTTCATAACAGGACAATAACACGCGACAACTCACGATGTCAAGCGCAACATGGGACGTTGAAAGGATGGTGGGCTATGGATGTAATACTTCTTTCAGAGCGCGAGGCGGCGGGGATGCTGTCGCTAACTCGGTCGGCACTTCGGAAATGGAGACAGCTTCAAAAAGGCCCGGCGTTCGTTCGGTTGAGTTCGCGTTGCGTGAGGTATCGTTCATGCGACATTGAACGGTTTTTGCATGAGCGCGTTGTCACGCCTAAAAATGGGGGACGATGATGATGCGTGAATTTCTTTCGCATCTCGAATCCGTCCGGCCCGTGAAAGGCGGCTGGCAAGCGCGCTGCCCGGCGCACGCGGACAAAAATCCTTCGCTCTCTATTTCCGGGCGCGACGGGAAAATCTTGTTGCATTGCCACGCGGGTTGCGAAACCAGCGCGATTCTCGCGGCTCTTGATCTTACTCTCCGTGATCTTTTCGTAGGCTCCGAGCCGGGCGCGAATGGGCGAATCGTGGCGGCTTACAATTACCATGACGAAATCGGCGCGTTGCTTTTTCAGGTGGTCAGATTCGAGCCGAAAAGTTTTCGTCAACGACGGCCCGACGGCGCGGGCGGTTGGATTTGGAATTTGAACGGCACGCGTCGCGTGCTCTACCGGCTTCCCGAAGTTCTGCAAGCAAAGTCCGTGTTTGTCTGCGAAGGCGAGCGCGATTGCGAAACAGCCCGCGAGTTGGGTTTTGTCGCAACCTGCAACGCCGGCGGCGCGGGAAAATGGCAGCCTGGGTATTCGGAATTTCTTCGCGGAAAAAGCGTGACCGTGGTTTGCGACGCGGACGCGCCGGGCCAGGCCCACGGGCGCGACGTGGCCCGCTCATTGATTGCCGTGGCTGAATCCGTGCGCTTCATCGAAGCCTTGCCCGGCCCGGGTGTGAAAGACCTTTCCGACTTCGCGGCGAAATTTTCAGACATGGCCACTTGTAGGAAGGCACTCTTGGCGGTGATCGAAGATGCGCGAGCGCTCACGGCGGCGGACGTTGTGAAGTGGCAGCGGACGAACAACGGATTCACGCTCACGACGCTGGCCGAGCTACTTGCGAAGCCGGACGCGCCCGTTGACTACGTGGTTGAAAACATCCTTGTCGCGGGGACGCCTTCCGCTATGGTGTCCAAACCGAAGGTTGGTAAGTCCACGCTTGCTCGGAA
>JAKASG010000086.1 GCA_021828285.1 Acidobacteriota bacterium
CTTTTGCTTGACGCTGCCGGGCGTGTCGTTCTTGATGACGCGCACGGCAAGCGTATTCTCATTAGCCGACCAGTGGTCTGTGATGTCGAATCGGCCTCGCATGAATCCGCCGTCGATTTTTCCCAGCTTCGACCCATTTAGAAAAACCTCGGCCTTCCAATTGATGCCGTCGAAATGCAACCACGCGCGCTGCCTGCGCGCGAGTTTCTGAGATGCAGGTCCGATTTCGGCCCGATACCAGAAATCGTCATAGAAAAAAGAATCTGAGATGTAGAGCTGGTTCTCTCCGTAGGTCGGATCAGGAATCGCGCCGGCGTTCAAGTACGATGTGAGCGCAGTGCCTGGGACCGTTGCGGGCAGCCAGGCATCGTCATCAAGTCCGGATTGCGAAAGCGTGTGGCCGCTTGCATGGACGCGTGAAGCTCGCTCGATTCGCCACCCGGCGAAGAGGGGCCAGCCGTATGGCGCGGCTCCTTTTGCCGGGATCAACTGTGCGGCGCGCGTGAGCTCAGGGTTAGGCCGGCAGACGAGTCCCCCGCGGCCGTAGACTTCGAATTCGCTCAGGATGTACCCATCCGCTGAAGCGGGGCGCGTCATCAGGACGCGCACGTACCGCGCCTGAGCCGGAGCATTGAGATGGATGTCGCCGGTCAAGCTTGAACTCGCCGGCAGCGGTTCGAGGTCGCGCCAGGTTTGCGCGTCATCGGAAATTTGCAGCTTTCCCTCCGCGGGCGGCGCGATCCAATGCAATTTGAGGCGATCAAATTGGCAGGACGCGCCCAAATCTACGTAGACCCATTCTTCGCCGAGGCCCGCGCTCATCCAGGCGCTCGAAAAGCGGTAAGGGCCGCCGACCTCGACGCGTTGATGATTTCGATAAAACGCCACTTCACCGAATTCCGTCGCGATGCCGAAGGAAAAAAGCGGCGCGTTTGCAATCAAGGTTTGGATGCGGTAGAAGCGGCTCTGAGCGACGGCGCGGAACGGAATCGAAGGCTTGAACAGATGTCCCGGGAAGGCGAACCCTTCGGGATATCCCGCCACACTAACCGGCCCGGGGCTCGCGACCTTGCCGAGCTCTTTCCAAATGCGCCCATCGTCGGAACCTCCGACGACGAAACTGACCTCGCTGGGATCGAGATGCGGCGCTCGGATGACAGCGAGGACAACAACCTGGTCGATCTCAGGCGCGGCTTTTCCGCCTCCGAGATGCACTTGCACGTAGCCGCGAGGTCCAAGTGTCGTGACGATGCTCGTCGGGTTGTGATCGAGAAAAAACTCGCGTTCATTTTTGGGGAGCGTCCCCTGGAAACTCGCCGACGTTGAAATCCATGGCGGCGTCTCCGTCTCCACAATGCCGTCGGTCACAAGCTGCGCGGTGAGATTGTAATCGTAGCTGCTCGAATGATATGCCGGCCGCAGCAGAGCGAGGTTGCGATATGTGGAGGGCCCCGGAACGAGGATCGGGCCGAGATATTCTTGCGGGTCGCCGGGATAAATTCCAATCCCTCGCGTGAACTGGACAGGATCGCCCACGGTCGAGGAAGAACGATGCGCGCTATCCCGCCGAAGAATGGGAAGGCCGCCGGCGGCCGGCGCGCCGGGAGCGCTTGCGAGATTCTGCAACCCGCTCCAGGCGGCGCCTGCGCCCGCAAGCGTATGCTTCAGAAAACTTCGTCGAGAAGAAGTTGTCATGCCGCTCTTTGTTCCGCGATTCCCTTCGCCTTTGAACGGCGGCTAAGATAACGCGAATCGAAACGAAATTCAACGCCCTGACACTTGGCAGGAAGAAATTTCCGGTGATAGACTTTCAGCTTTGTTATTTCAATGAGCCGCGCTGGCGCAACCGGGGTGGCGGCAGAGCGGCGGATGCCGAGGCAAAAATGAAGCTGAAGCGGCGCGAATTTTTCGATTGGGCGGCGGGGAGCACGGGAGCGATATGGTCGGCGTGGCACACATTCGCCGTGCGGAGCGGCTTTGCTGCGCCATCCGCGGCCCCGGCCAAAACCGCCGGCGGACAGCCGGCATACCTTGACGCCTCGCTCCCCATCGAGAGGCGCGTCGAAGATCTTCTTTCCCGCATGACTCTCGAAGAGAAGGTCGCCCAAACTCACGCGCTTTGGAAACAAAAGCAGTTCATCATGGACGCGCAGGGAAATTTCGACGCCGAAAAGGCTGTCGCAGTGCTCAAGAACGGCATCGGCCAGATTACGCGCGCGAGCGAAAACAAACCGCCGCTCCAAAATGCCGAATTCTGCAATGCCATCCAGAAATTTCTGAAGGAAAAAACGCGCCTCGGGATTCCCGCGATCGTCCACGAGGAGTCGTTGCACGGATTGATGGCGATCGGCGCGACGAGCTTCCCGCAAGCGATCGCGCTCGCGAGCACCTGGAATCAGGAGCTGATTGAAAAGGTGTTTGCCGTGGCCGCGCACGAAAACCGCTCTCGCGGTGGGCATCAGGCGCTCGCTCCGGTCCTGGACACCGCACGCGACCCGCGCTGGGGACGGACGGAAGAAACCTACGGAGAGGATCCTTATCTCGTATCGCAAATCGGCCTCGGATGTGTTCGCGGCTTCCAGGGGCCGGGGCCCAACATTCCATCTCCTCACATCATCTCGACGGCCAAGCACTTCGCCGTGCACAGCCAGCCGGAAAGCGGTGAAAATGTTTCGCCGGGCAATTATGCTCTGCGGACCATTCACGAAAATTTCTTTCCATCCTTCAAGACGGCGTTCCAACGCGGCGGCGCGATGTGCGTCATGGCTTCCTACAATGAGGTGGACGGCGTGCCGTCCCACGCGAACCGCTATTTTCTGCAAAGGATCCTGAGGCAGGAATGGGCATTCAGAGGATTCGTGGTTTCCGATTACGATGGCATCACGCAGCTTGAGACGCTCCATCACGTCGTCGCGAACAAGGAAGACGCCGCGAAGCTGGCGCTTGAAACCGGCGTGGACGTGGAGCTTCCCGACATCGATGCCTACGCCACGCTGGCGGGCCAAATCCGGAGCGGGCGCATTGCGGAAGCGACCCTTGACGACGCCGTGCGCCGGCATTTGCGGGCGAAGTTTCTTCTGGGCCTTTTTGAAAATCCCTACGTCGCTCCCGAGGAAGCGGTTCGCGTCAACAACGCTCCCGCGCACCGGGCGCTTGCGCTCGAGGCGGCTCACCAGGCGATCATCATGCTCAAGAATGAGAACGGCCTCCTGCCGCTTGATGCGAGCAAGCTCCGCTCGCTTGCGGTGATCGGGCCGAATGCCGCCGTTTGTCATCTGGGCGAATATAGCGGCGTGCCGGTCAATCCCGTCAGCATCCTCGAAGGAATCAAGGCGAAAGTGGGCGGGCGAATTCGAGTGGAGTATTCGGAAGGCTGCAAGATTACGATGAACGATACCGTGGCCGCATGGAACGTTGATCAGGTGGTGTTGCCGACCGCTGCGGAGGATGAAAGAGAAATTGCGGAAGCGGTGCGGGTCGCACGGCGTGCCGACGCCGTACTGCTCGTGATCGGCGGCAACGAGCAAACGAGCCGGGAAGAGTGGTCGGTGACGCATCTCGGTGACCGTGACGATTTGAACCTTTTCGGCCGCCAAGGCGAGCTCGTCAAAGCCATGCTCGGAACCGGCAAGCCCGTCATCGTCTTTCTCATTCAGGGCCGGCCAAACTCGATCAACTACGTTGCAGAGCACGTGCCCGCGATCTTCGAAGGGTGGTACCTGGGCGAGCAGACGGGAACGGCCGTCGCTGACGTGATCTTCGGCGATTATAATCCCGCCGGCCGCCTGCCGATTACCGTCCCGCGCAGCGTAGGTGATTTGCCGGTCTATTACAATTACAAACCCTCGGCGCATCGCGGATACCTTCTTCAAAAGCCCGGACCCTTGTATCCGTTCGGCTGGGGCCTGAGTTACACGACGTTTGAATATTCAGAGCCGCGGGTTTCTCCTGCGAAAATCGGCGTGGACGGCGAGGCGACGGTCAGCGTGGATGTGACGAACACCGGCCGGCGCGCGGGAGATGAGGTTGTGCAGATGTATCTCCGCGACGACGTAAGCTCAATCACGCGGCCTGTGAAAGAGCTGCGCGGTTTCCGCCGAATCCATTTGAAGGCAGGAGAAAAGCGAACCGTTGAATTCAAGCTGACGCATGAAGAGCTTGCCTTCGCCAATCTCGAAATGCGGCGAGTCGTCGAGCCGGGAACGTTCACCATCATGGTCGGACCGAACTCTGTGGACTTGAAGACCGCAAAGCTCGAAGCCGTTGCCATCTGACCGCCCCATGTACGTTGAAATTCAGCAGGCCATTCGCGACAGGTTCTCGGCAGCCGTGCGAGAACTTTTTGGAGCCGAGATTTCCGCAGGCCTCGCCTTTGATACGCCCCCCCAACCGGCGATGGGCGATCTCTCGATTGCGGCGTGTTTCGCGCTCGCGAAAGAGCTGCGCCGCCCACCGCGGCAAATCGCTGAAAAGCTGGCGGCCGGCTGGCTGCCGATTTCCGGCGTCGAGCGCGTGACCGTCGCGGGCGCCGGGTATTTGAATTTCCATCTCGACCGCGCCGCCGTGGCCCGGGGTTTATTCAAGCGTCCCGCGTCTTCACCTCCGCGCGAGGGCAAGGTTCTGGTCGAGCATACGAGCATCAATCCCAATAAGGCCGCGCACATCGGCCATCTGCGCAACGCCGTGCTCGGCGACACTTTTGTCCGCCTGCTGCGCTATCGGGGCCACGGCGTAGAAGTTCAGAATTACATTGACAATACGGGCGTTCAGGTCGCCGATGTCGTGGTCGGCTTCGTCCGGCTTGAAAAAAAATCGCCCGCGGACGTGCGCCGCCTCATCGAAGATCCTGCCGTGCGATTCGATTATTACTGCTGGGACCTTTACGCGCGAGTCTTCCAGCACTATGCGGAAAACAAGGAGGCGCTCGGTTGGCGCGCCGACGCGCTGAAAGCCATTGAAGAAGGCGAAGGAGAAATGGCAGCCATCGCCGACGTCGTCTCGACGGCCATCGTACGCACCCATCTCGCGACCATGCTCCGGCTGAACGTGCGCTACGACTTGCTCGTGCGGGAAAGCGAAATCCTGCGGCTCGACTTCTGGAAATCGGCGTTTGAGCGGATGAAAACGACGGGCGCCATCCGCTTTGAAAACGCCGGCAAAAATGCCGGTTGCTGGGTGATGGATCTGGGCGAGACCGGAGGCGAACCTTCAGCGCCGGATACGGAAGAACACGAATCGGGCGAGACGAAAATCATTGTGCGCTCGAACGGCACGGTGACCTACGTGGGCAAGGACATTGCCTATCACATGTGGAAGTTCAATCTCCTGGGCAAGGATTTCGGCTACGCGCAATTCAGCGAATACGCCGACGGCCGCCGCGTCTGGCAAACGGCGGTTGAAGGGCGGCCGCCGCACCCATTCGGCCGCGCCACGGCAGCCTACGCCGTGATTGACACGCGTCAGGCCTATCTCCAGAACGTCGTCGCCGCCGCATTCAAGGCGCTTGGCTTCATCGAGCAAGCGAACCATCTTCATCACTTCGCCTATGAAGTCGTTGGACTCACGCCGCGTTGCGCAGAAGAAATGGGTTACAAGCTCGATGCGGAAGACCGAGCCCGGCCCTACATCGAAGTCTCCGGCCGCAAAGGCTTGGGGATCAAAGCGGATGACTTGATGGATCGGCTGATTGAAAAAGCGGCGGGCGAAGTCGAAGCGCGTGAGATGACGCCCGATGCCGAAGAGCGCCGAACGATTGCGCGGATGATTGCGACCGCGGCGCTCCGTTATTTTCTCGCCAAATTTTCCCGGCGCGTGATTATCGCCTTTGACTTCAATGATGCGCTGGCTTTTGAGGGTGAGGCGGGACCTTATCTTCAATACAGCCTCGTGCGCGCCCGCAATATCTTCCGTAAATTGCAGGCGGAGCGCCCGGAATTCGACCCCGCTTCACTTCCCCAAAGGGTCACCGACGGCGCGTTGCGCGAGGCCTTCGCCGGAAGCGATGGCGAAGCCTTTTGGGAACTCACCGCGCTTGCGGCGCAACTCGAACTCTCCGCGGATCAGGCGATCGCCACCACCGAGCCGGCGGTCATGGCCAAGTACGCCTTCCGCCTCGCCCAGTCGTTCAACAATTTCTACCATCGCTTCCACATCTTGAGTGAGCCCGATCCCGAGCGGCAGTCCTTTCTTCTCTATCTGGTCGCGCTTGCGAGCCATGCGCTCGAACGCAGCCTCGATTTGCTCGGCATCGAAGTTCCCGACCGGATGTAAGAAAGAATCCAATCGCGCGCGCCGGAGCAGGAGCAAGCGCGTGCCTGTCACGTCGCGCTCATCGTCTCATGCAGCGCATTGAGCACAGTTCATTTTTGCGGGGAATTCTGCTTCGGGCCGGGAGCCATGGAGTTGGGACGGTGCGGCCCAATCTTGCCGAAGCTGATTTGCATGGCCGTATTTTTCGGAAAAACCACGTTTTGCCCGCGCGTGAGCAGGTTTGAGTAAACCGACCATGCCGCGCCATAAATCGCGAGCGCCGCAGTAACGGGACGGGAACGTATGCCGAGCGCAATCGCCGCGCCCACGAGCTTGTAGCCAATCCCTCCGCCGAGAATCTGCTGGTCCGCCGGCCCATGAGTGTCCGTATAAACGCGGCCGGGGCGAACGTCGCGGTCAGGCATCGCGGTAGTCGTAGCGATGAGCACGTCAATCGCCGGCGCGGCGTAAGCCATTTTGGAAGTCGTCGCCCGCGCTCCGCCTTCATTGTCGAGCTTCACGCCCTCGCTCTTGCTCACTTCGACGCCCGCAAGACTTCCCTCAATGTATTCGGGCGCCGCATGCGGCGGCTGAATTTTATCGAACGAGAGCCGAAGCAAACCGTCGCGATGCAAGTGCAGGCGCGTCGCGGGCTTGACCTGCACCACTTTGCCCGTCACCATGCTGCCCTCGGGAATGACGAGCTGATGCTCTTTTGAAAACACCGGCCTCGTCACCATCGCTTCCACAGGCGCGCCGAGATGCGTGGTCGCCGAACTAAGAGAGGTGAGGAGCGTGGCGTTTACGATGCTGCCAGCAGGCGGGAGGCTGCCGATTTTTTTCAAATGGGATACTGGGACTTCTTCGGATCCGAACTGGATGGGCGCTTTGAGAGATGCCATGTATCGCGTTCCCTTTTCGAGATACGGACGCTGATAGGGAAGTTGCGCCATCAGAAACCTCTTCAACCGCCTGGCGCGTCCGGGGGATTCAATCGCCTTGAGGACCTGGTCCTTTGTCTCGACCAGGCGCTTCTTTTCCGCATGGATATTCCGCCTGGCGGAGCCGATCACCCTGGATGCGGCGCTTTGCTTTTTGCGGCGTGCGAGGGATGCCGTCTCGAGTTTCACGACCTCCGGCTCGCCATCGGTGACAGCCGTCTTAATCGGAATGTGACGGCCATCCTTCAGGTCGAGCGAGTAAAACTCCACTTGGGCGGAGCGGAGCGGCGAGAAGTTTCCGCGCATCATCGCGCGCGCTCTTTTCCTCAGCGGAGCGTCCTCGATCGCCGCCAGCCGCCCCTCGACCGTGCTGCCCGCCGGGGCGACGAGACGGTCAAATGCGAATAGCGGGTGAAGCAGAACACCTTCAACAGGCTCGCCTTTGCTTTTGATCGGTACGCGGTGATCTAATCCGATCTCAAGCGGAGTGCCTGCGGGAAGTTCCAACGGCACAAGAACCTTCGCGCCGGCATTCGCATTTCCCTTCCCTTGGGAATCCTGCTGAGCCTGCGCGGAGATTCCGGCCGTCATCAGGATCGCCGGGATAAAGGAAAATAACAGCGTCGTCGGCAGAGAAAAACGTTTTGAATTCTGTTCGGTCATGCGCTTTTCGCAAAGCTCGGGCCTAGCCGGAAGAATTCGAGTGCGTGGTCGCTCCCCGTTTGCCTTCCGGCTTTTTAGGACGCGATTCCTGGCAGAAAGGTTTGACCCAAACGCCGGCCCTCACGTGCCAATCTGCACGGGCTATGGACCGGCTCCTAAAGTCCCAAGCGCGACAAGCGACGAAAAATCCTACGAAGAATTCCGGGTGACCAGGTGGACCAGCGTCCGGACGGGCGTGCCGGTGGGACCTTTCGCGAGGTAAGGCTTTTCATCGCTTGACCAGCGCGTGCCTGCAATATCAAGATGCACCCAGGGCGTATCTCCAGCGAATTCGCCCACGAACATCGCCGCAGTAATCGCGCCGCCGTAACGTCCGCCGGTATTGGCGATGTCGGCGATCGAGCTCTTGTAGAGGTCGCGGAATTCGTCGTCCACCGGAAGCTGCCACATTTTTTCGCCGACGGCCTTCGCACTCGAAAGCACGCGGTCCACCCATTCCTGGCTCGTGCCGAACACTCCGGAGACGAAGTTGCCGAGCGCAATCATGACCGCGCCGGTCAAGGTCGCGGCGTCAATGAGGACGGTGCAACCGAGCTCGCGAGCGTAGGCGAGCGCATCGGCGAGGAGCAGCCGGCCTTCGGCGTCCGTGTTGAGCACTTCAATTGTCTTGCCGGACATCGAGGTGATCACGTCGCCCGGGCGGTAAGATTTGCCGCTCGGCATATTTTCCGCCGAGGGAATGACGGCCGTGACGCGAATATTCGGCTTCAACTGAGCGATGGCCTGCATCACGCCCATCATCGTCGCGCCGCCTGCCATATCGGTCTTCATCTCGTCCATTTTATCGGCCGGCTTGATGGAAATTCCGCCGGTATCGAACGTCACGCCCTTGCCGATGAGGCCGATGACGGGCGCGGCGGGCGCCTGAGGAGGCGAATAGCGAAGCACGATCACGCGAGGCTCTTCCTCGCTGCCTTGCGCGACCGCCCAGATCGCGCCCATCTTTTTCGCAAGAATTTCTTCTTTGCCGAGAATTTTGCATTCAAGCCCGAATTTCGCCGCCATTTCCTGCGCGTGGCGCGCTAGCTCGCGCGGAGGCAAGTTGTTCGAGGGTTCGTTGACGAGATCGCGGGTGAAGTTTGCGGCCTCTGCAATAATCCGTCCGCGCTCGCCGGCGTCGCGTTCGGCGTCCGTAAACGGGGCGCCATTCGCAACGAGCGTGACGCGGTCGACGCGTTTGTCCACGCTGCGGTCGGCGCGATACTTGTCCGCGTCGTAATCCGCCAGGACCACGCCCTCTGCGATTCGCTCAATACCTTCAGCGGTTCGCCCGCGGCCCAGGGTGAGCCAGGCGAAATCGTGAATTCGCTTGTTGCGTGCGAAGCGCGCGGCCGCGCCGGCGATGCGCACGAGGTCCGCCGTTCGAAAGCGCGCGCGTTTTCCCATGCCGACGACGAGCAAGCGCGAGGCGGCCAGCCCCGGCGGGTTGTGGATCAGCGTGCACTCGAACGTTTTGCCGGTCAGTTCGCCGCTTGACTGCAATTCTTCAAGCATTTTGCGGGTTGTGGCAGGCAGATGCTCCGCTGTGCCGGTCGAAGCCGCGCTCCCTTCAAAAGAATCCACTACCAGCAGTGGTATCCGCAGGCTCTCGATCGCCTCGTCAACAAATTCGATTTTCAATGGATTTCGTCTCCTTTCAATCCGGCCGGCGCGAATTGAACGGCCTGCCGTTACGCTTTCCAGCGTTTTTGGTGGTCGCGCATGTCCTGCAACGCTTCGCGCTCGATCACGCGGCGGCGTGACGCTTCGCGGTGATCGTAAATCTTCTTCCCCTTGGCCAGCGCAATCTCAACTTTGATGCGGTTGTCTTTCAGATAGAGCCGGAGCGGTACCAGAGTGAGGCCTTTTTCCTCCGTGCGTCCCGTGAGATGGTCAATCTCGCGCCGGTGAAGCAGCAGCCGCCGCTCGCGCAGCGGAGCGTGATTCAGGTAGCTCCCCGCGCCGTATTCCCCCACGTGGCAATCGCACAGAAAAACCTCTCCGTTTCGCACCACGGCGTATCCGTCCTTGATGTTGACCCGCCCTTCACGAACCGATTTGACTTCCGTACCTTGAAGTTCGATGCCGGCTTCGAATCGGTCGAGGAAATGATAGAGATGTGACGCCTGGCGGTTGACCGCGAAGTTCCTGTTGCGAGGATCGGGCTTCTTGCTGGGCATCGCAGTCCTTCCCTCGGAACTTCCGGCCTGCCCGCGTGGACGCAGTCTTTAGATTTTAGCACAGCGACGCTCGGCACGCCGCCGATTTCAGATTTCGATTGTCAGCGCGCGCGTATTCGCGTATTATAAACGTGCGGGGTGGAGCAGTCTGGTAGCTCGTTGGGCTCATAACCCAAAGGTCGCTGGTTCAAATCCAGCCCCCGCAACCAACGCAATCATCAAGTTACGGTCCTTAATAAAAAACCTTCAGGCACAAGAAAAGGGCAGGAACAACCCCTTCGGGCGGGTGAACTGCCCGGGATGCATGGGACGGATAATGGTAAATCTGCGCAGGTATTCGCCCTCCCGCAACCCCCTCAGAACCCGACCGTAGCGATTTGAGCGTTTTTCCCCCCGGCGCTGGACACGGCGTCCGGCCGCGGCCTGATCGAGGGCTCGCCGGCTGCCGCGGGTGGCGCAGATATCGAGTTGCGATGTCTGCGGCATGTCCCCGAAATAATATCACAACGCGATACATTGGCCCGGTAGGCGAGGCTGGCTTGCAAATCCCGCATTTCAGACTGAGAATGGGCGGCGGGCGACATGACGGGCGACGGGTACAACAGTTATACTTGGGATGCGGAAGGGCGGATGACGAGCGCGGCGAACTCGGGCTCGGGAACCTTTAATTACGTTTACGACGGCGATGGTGAGCGGGTGGAGAAATCTTCCGGCTCGACGCAGTTCACGAGCATCCTTGGTGTATCGCGCATCGCGAAGCCTATTCGTGGGTTTCCGGCGGGTGACCATCAGGCCAGGTACAACCGGGCGATTCCACGTAGAAGCGATTCCCCTTGTAGTCGAGTTCTTTGAGGCCGGTCCGGGAGGTATAGAAGCCTGAAATAATGTCTCCCTTCAACCGGCGGAAGAACCGAGTGCCGTCGTTTTCAACGCGGCCGGCGGGGCGGCCGTCGCTGATGGCGTCAAGGATAACGATCTGTTGCGTTTCGGATAGCTCCACAAATCCGCGTTGATGCCGCCGTGCGGATTCTTCGGCAATCCATGCCAGGCCGTCGCGATAACTCTTCTGCACATCCAGGGTCTTGATTCGGTGCAAGTCACGCGCACCGTCGTAAGCCTCGGCGAGGGCGACCTGTTCCGGAGTCAGCCGCTCTGCAGCTTCGCGGACGCTCGCGAAGCTGTAAACATGAAGATCAATCCACTGCGCTACTTCATCCGTAACACTTCCACCCGGCGCGCTTTTGCTTTGCCCGGAGCTCGCCGGTGATTCGCCCAGCAGCAGAGCAG
>JAKASG010000008.1 GCA_021828285.1 Acidobacteriota bacterium
AGAGCCGGCCTCCGCTTCACCAGCCGGGGCTCAGCTTGCAACAAAAGCCGTTCGCAGTACAATCAGATTCCAGCGAACGGCAAGCAGTGCCTTAACTGTTTGTCTCACCCCAGGGGACAAGCGCAGTGGCTCTCTAAACAAGCGCCTGCATCTAAGGTATATTGTAATTTCGGCAGAAATGAAACCGCACAAAGTCCGCCTTGCATTAACGGTCGCTTTGGGGGGAGCCGTCATGTGCTCTACGGCGATGCGCGCCGCGGCGCAGACGCCGGTTTCCTCTGACCCCCTCACTCGCGACGAGGTCAAATTCGCCAGGATTTATACGATCCTCAAGCGGAACGCGATGGACCCGGTTGATCCCGACCACGCGATTCTGGACGGTGGAATCCGCGGGATGCTTTCTGTCCTCGATCCTTTTTCCACGTTCCTCGACAAGTTCCAGTTCACTCAGTTGGAAGAGGAGACGCGCGGCGAAGCGCCCGGCTTCGGATCCGTTCTCTATGTCCAGGCGGGGAACGTTTTGGTGCTTGAGACGGCGCCGGGTTCGCCCTCCTGGCGAGCCGGACTCGGGCCGGGCGATGAGATTCTGAAGGTCAACGGCATATCGCTCGATACGCTGGATCTTCGTTCGCTCATTGAGCTGTTGCGGAGGTCGCGCTCGCATCCTGTCTCACTCTCGGTGCTTCAGGCAGGGAAGGACGTCGCGCAGGATTTTCACCTGAACCCCGCGAACGTCCCGATGCCCACCGTGGATGAAAGCATGAAGTTCGTTCGCTCCGATGTCGGATATCTTCACCTGACCGGCTTTGAGGAGAAAACGCCGGAAGAAGTTGCAACCGCCATCGAGAGAATGGGCGGCAATAAATTGAAGGGCATAATTTTCGACCTGCGCGACAACCACGGCGGACTGGTTGCGGCCGCGGTGGCCGTTGCGGGCCTCTTCCTGAAACCGGATTCGCTGGTGCTGACGATCGAAGGGCGCGCAGTGCCGAAAAAGCTCTACCGCACTCAGGCGGGGCCCGTCCACTTCAATATGCCCATGATTGTCCTCGTCAACGGACAAACCGCCAGCGCCGCGGAAGTGCTGACCGCCACGCTCCAGGATCACGACCGCGCCGTGATCGCCGGCGAGCCGACTTACGGCAAGGGCGTCGTCGAATCGGTGATGCCGCTTTCAGATAGTATGGGAATGGCGCTTATCACTGCGCAGTATTTCACGCCCAGCGGACGCTCAATTCAGCGCCCACTTCCGGGTACCGAACTCGGGGCTTCGCTCGAATTGCAAAGGGGGGAACTCTTCCACACGGACGACGGGCGCACCGTGGCGGCAGGAGGCGGCATTACGCCCGACGTGAAAATTCCCGCGCGAAAGCTCGATGAGTGGGAGCTTTTCCTGGATGAGACGGGGGAATTCACACGTTTTGCGGAGATCTACCTGAATCTCAACGGCAAAGCGCCCGAATCATTCCACCCCACGGCCGCGACGCTCGAGGCTTTCAAGAATTATTTGCAACGCGAGGGCGTTCGCACCCCGGCAAAATATTGGGATGCGGATCAATCCTACCTCAAGCTTCGGATCCGGATGGAGCTGACCAATCTTGAATTCGGTCTCAATAAGGGCAATGAGCTCGAAACGCGTCACGACCCACTGGTGCTGAAGGCGCTCGCGCTCTTGCCCTCCGTGCCGCAGCTTCTGAGAGGCCCGAAAACCGCCGCGCGCTGAGCCAAACCGCCATGACGGTTCTCCATCGCCTCAGATGCGCTTTAGGGTGCTCTCAGGCTACGGCTTCCGCTTCGATTTCAACCAGCATCTCCGGATCGACAAGCCGCGTCACGGCGACCATGCTCGTCGCCGGATAGACCTCGCCGAAAAATTCACCGTGGGCTTTTGCGACTTCTTCCCAGCGATTGATGTCTGTAATGTAAATTCGGGTGCGGACGACGTGCTCGAGCCCAAGTCCAAAGCGCGCGAGAGCATTTTCAATGTTACGGACCGTCTGAACCGCCTGGGCGTAAGCATCACCCGGCGCGACGATCCTTCCCGAAGGATCCGTGGCCGTGGTGCCCGAAACATAAACCGTGTCGCCCACCTGGACGGCGCGCGCATAGCCCACTTTCGGTTCCCAGGGTGTTCCCGAGAAGAATTTGCGTCGGCTGTGTTTCATACGCGCCTCCTCCATTCCTGATTGAAATGATTTGATCGCTCGCTTCGGAGCCTGGGACGGCGCTCACTTCCGCCGTGTCTTTTCAAAGTAAAGACGGTGCGTCCGGGCGGCAACAGCCAGGCGGTGCCGGCGTCTTTCAAGCGCCTCGTCGAATTCGCGCCGGGCGGGCGCGCCACGGGGAACGAACGGCGGTATCGGCTTGGGCCTGCCATCCGGGTCGAGCGCCACGTAGGTGACGAAGGCGGAGCTGGTCTGTCTCCGCTCGCCCGTCAGGAAATCTTCCATATAGACTTTGACGGCGACTTCCACGGACGTGTGGAAGACCCTCGTCACGTGCGCCCGAAGAATCACGAGCTGCCCGACGCGAATCGGATAGACGAAATCCACGCTGTCAACCGAGACCGTGGCGAGAAGGCTGCGCGCATGCCGATGAGCGGCAATCGCGCCTGCCATATCAATCAAGTGCATGACGCGCCCGCCGAGCATGTTTCCGAGGGGATTGGCATCATTCGGCAGAACGACTTCGGTCATCTCAATCTCGCCTGCAATGTTTGGCTTTCTCTTGGGCATCTTCGAGGGCTCTCTTCGCCGATTCGACCCGGGTCGAAGCCTGGCTCCATGCTATTTCTTGAATTCCGCGGACAGTTTGGACCTGAGCGCGTTCGAGGTTTTCGCCCATTGCGCCCTGCCGCGCACTGCATCCCGTCTTTCAGCGAACGAGTCTATACTACTTCAGTCGCCATCCCATTGCAACCTGTGGGTCTCCGCGATTCCGGGAGCGGCGGGTGTAGGCTCGCAATGAAAGGACCGAACCATCCGCAGGGAATCCCCATCGGCCTTCATCCGCCGGCGCTGTGACCCGATGGATCCGCTCGTATCCTCAGGCGGGCTGTATGATAATAATGGGGAGTTTTAAATGCCACTCGCCGCCGCTTTGTCTGCCGAAGATGCCGGGCGCGAAAAGCGCTCGGTGGCGCTGCGTTCGGTTGCTGCCG
Organism: Acidobacteriota bacterium; assembly: GCA_021828285.1. Taxonomy (GTDB): domain Bacteria; phylum Acidobacteriota; class Terriglobia; order UBA7540; family UBA7540; genus JAKASG01. The sequence continues at coordinate 3,161 of JAKASG010000008.1, forward strand.
CGGGCGTGGTCACCATCCTCAAAGCCGTGGTGGGAATTCTGACCGGCAGCTTAGGCGTTCTCTCGGATGCCGCGCATTCCGGGCTGGATCTGCTGGCGGCAATCATGACGTATTTTTCCGTGCGTATTTCAGACCGACCCGCGGACGATTCTCACCCTTACGGCCACGGCAAAGTGGAAAATCTCTCGGCTTTCGTCGAAATCATTCTGCTTGTGGCCACCTGCATCTGGATCAGCATTGAGGCGGCGAGGCGCTTGTTCGTCCGGACGACCCACGTGGAGCCGACGCTGTGGGCGTTTGCGGTGATGGGTCTTTCAATGACGGTTGACGTGTTCCGCTCGCGGGCTCTCGGGCGCGTTGCGCGAAAATACGGAAGCCAGGCGCTCGAAGCGGATGCGTTCCACTTCTCGGCGGACATTTTAAGCTCGGGCATCGTCATTATCGGGTTGATTCTGGTCCGCATTGCCCAGCGGACGGGCGTGCGGCCTCTTCAACTGGCCGATCCCCTGGCGGCGCTTGTCGTGGCCGCGATCGTGGGGACCATTTCAGTGCGGCTCGGCCTGCGGGCGATCGACACTCTTGTGGACGCCGCCCCCAGGGATGCCGAGCGCAGCATCCGGCAGGCCATCGCCGATGTGGGCGAGGTCGTCCGGCGCGACCGGATCCGCGTGCGGCAGAGCGGGAACCAGCTCTTTGTGGATTTGAGGCTCACCCTCGGCGCCAACATCCCGTTCGAACACGTGCAATCTGTCGTGAGCCTCGTCGAATCCAGAGTGCGGGAAGTGTTCCCGACCGCTGACGTGCTGATTCATGCCTCCGCGGAACCGCCGCCTGCGGGAGACGCGGTCGAGAAAATTCGCGCCATCGCCCACCGCGATAATTACCAGGTGCATGACGTGACGGCCTACGCCGTGCGCGGAAAGCTCAACGTCCATCTCGATTTGGAACTCGATCCGGCCTTGACCCTGCTCGCGGCGCATGAGCAGGCGACGCGCCTTGAAGAAGATATTCAGCGCGAAATTCAGGAAGTGGACGAAATCAACATTCACCTCGAGCCGCGCCCGGTCCAGGTCGAGGCCGCCGATGTCGCTTCAATTGACGGGGCGACGATGCAGGACAAATTGATCGAGATCGCCCGGAATACGCCGGGACTGCTCGATTGCCATTCGGTGGAAGCTCACTCGGTCGGCGAAAATTTTCTCGTTCAGCTTCACTGCACGCTCGAGCCGGACCTGCCGCTCGCGCGCGTGCACGATATCACGGAGGATCTTAAATTTCGATTGCGCGAAGCTTTTCCCCGAATTACGAAGATCAGCATTCACGCTGAGCCGCAAGGCCAGAGTTAGCCGAAAGGGAGCAGGGGAAAGAATCCCGTTGCGCCGTGGAGAGCCCGCCCCGCGCGGGAAAAGGGAGACCGGCCTGCCCGTGAGCAGCGGCAGGCCGGCGCACGAATCTCTTAGGACTTCGGCTTCGTTCCCGCGTCCGCGCCGGCGGCAGCGCCTGGCTTGGCGGCCGAGGCAGCGGGATAACTTGAATCGTAAAGCTTAACGACCGGCGCTGTGATGTCGATTCCTGTCGCCGCATAATACACCGGGACGTTGGCCACATCCAGGACGAGAGAGAGGCCGTTGTCTTTCGCGTATTTGTTAATCACCTTAAGCATTTTTGTGCCGATCCGGCGCATGGCAGTGTTGCGGTCATAAGTAAAATCGCTGTTCGCCTCATCGGTCATCTGCTTCAGATTCGTTTGCTTATCCTGAAGTTCATGCTCCAGGCGCGCCGCTTCGGAATCCGTAAGCGTGTCCGCTTGCTTCTGGATTTGATCCTGAAGATCGTTCACAGCCTGCTGCGCCTGCGTAATGGCGTCCTTGCGAGGCTTATACTTCGCTTGGAGCTCTGCGAACGCCTGCTTCCATTCCGCCGTGCTGAGGATGGCGGCCTGGATGTTGATGACGCCGACTTTGCCGGACGCCCCCGCTGCCTGGTTTGCACCCCAGAGCGGTGAGAGTCCGGCGAAGATTGCCAGCACGGCAGCGAAAAGTTGGTTTCTCATTTTCAACCCCTCAAATTGAATAAGTTGGACACCCTGGGTTTTCCCTTGGGCGCCCCCGACCTCTAAAAGGTTCGTGCCACTGTAAAACCGATGCGGGTCGCCTGCTCCCTCAGCGGAATCGGCGCAAACAACGGCATCACCGACTCATACGTTGCGTGATTCGGGAACAGCGACTCAGGCGGCAATTGTAACGGTGGCGACACCGTATTGTCCAGCCTCAGTGGATTATAAGCGTAATAGACGCGAAATGGAATGTTCATTGTCGGGATGATGACTTGCAACTCCAAACCCGTCGACATATGCGGCCGAAAATTGGTGAGGCCGATGACTTGGATCTGCTTGCTCACGTCAAAGTACGGAAAGCGATCCGTGATTTGAGTCAGGGCGCTCGGCTGAATGTCCAGTTGGCTCCTCTGCCAGACGCCGTTGGCGCCCAGGTCCACGAAGTAAGCGAGCGTCACCGGGCCGGCAATCGGAATTCGATATTCGAAATTCCCCACCAGTTCCGTGTCGCCGCCCGGGAAGATCAGCGTGTAGGCTGGAAATTGTGTAGAGGACCCGCAAGTGCCCGGCAGAGGCTGGCCGCTCGAATTGGTCGCCCAGATGGGGTTGCCGGCGTTGTCCCGGTTGCAGACGGACGTAATCGTCGGGAAGAAAGCGATCGGGCTGATTGTACCGATGTAAAATCCGCGGATGTCGTATTCTCCGCCGATATAAAAGCGCGAAAACGGCGGAACCACTCTCCCTCCGTAGCCCGATACCGTCGAACCCAGGAAATGGAAGGCGAGAACGTTCCTGCCGTGGTTGATCGGATGAAAATACTTCGCTTCGATGGTCGGTGCAATCGTATTCACTTCGCCGCCCAGAACGCTGCCGGAGAAGTTCGCGCCGATATAAAGGTACTTGCCGTGGTGCGGTTCGAAAGGATTGTCCACCGTATTGTAAACGTAGCTCGGGGAAATCTGGCTCATTGTAATTCCCGATAGGGCGTTCGGGCCGGCGATCCCGCTGAAGTCCAGCGCCTGAAAATAGAGCTGCGAGGCGGCGCTGAACGTTTGCAGACTGCTCTTCGAGAAAGTATAAGACAAGCCAATTCGCGCAAACTTGCGCGGCAACGGGTAGTTCAAAAAGCTCGTAAAGCCGGAGGAATTCTGCGTGAAGTTCTGGAACGGATATTGACCGAGCGCCTGCTGCACGGTGCTCGAATTGGGATTCAAGCCCGCCAGGAACGCCGTCTGCCGGAACTGATCAAAGTGGTAATCGTTCTCGAAGAGGGTAAATCCCGTCGTGATCGGGCGGTTAAAAATGTAAGGCTTCGTGAACCCGAACTGATAAAGCTTTTCGTAGGTGCCGAACTGCATTTCAAGGCTTAGGGTTTCGCCCAACCCGAGGAAATTGTTCGTCGCATAATTGAATCCCACGAAATTGCCGGCCAGGCCGCTCACTCCGCCCGAGAATCCAATAGAGTTCCGGCCTCTTTCGTGGAGGTTGAGCGTGAGGTCCACAGTGTGATTCGCGGGGTTCTGGCGAACTTCGTAGTCCGTCTTCTTGATGCGATTGAAGAATCCCAGTTGATTGACGCGCAGAATGCTGAATTTCCAAAGCTCCGTATTGAATACGTTGCCTTCATAGACCAGCAATTGCCGGCGGACGACCTTATCGCGGGTCTTCGTATTTCCGCGGAAATTGATGCGGTGAATGAAGAATTGATGCCCTTCATCGAAATCAAGGGTCAAATTCACCACGTGGGTTTTGCGATTCGGTTCGGGGTCGGGCGTGGCAACGAAGTTGATATATCCGAATTCGCCGTAAAGCGTTGTGTAATTCTTGATGGCTCTTCGGACCTTCGAGAGGTCGAAAACCTCGCCGGGTTTCATCTGCAAGACCGGGTCAAGTTGTTTCCCTTTGAAGAGCTTGTTCCCTTCAATGTTGAATTTCCCGAGGTGGTACTGGTGCCCCTCTTCAATCGGAATGGTCACATTCACTTTCTTGCCTTGCCCCCAGCTCCAGAAGAAAAAGGGCCAACGGTGGGTGGTTGTGACCATTTTGACTTTCGGTTCTTCGGGCAGCGCGTAAAAATAGCCGTGGTCCTGATAGAAGGAGCGGACTTTGCCGAGGTCGTAGAGGATTTTATCCCGGTCGTAGGTTTTGTGGAACCAGTAGAACCAGGGTGGAACGCCCACAGGCCGCGTGAGCTTCATCTGATGCACGAGCGTGGCGTTGCGGAAGACCTTGTTGCCCTGGAAGCGAATATCGCCGACTTTTACCTTCGGCCCTTCATTGACGATAAACGTCAGCGCAACCATGTCCGGCGGGATGTTCCGGGTGCGGTGGATGACCGTGGCAAATTGACGGCCATGGGCAGACTCCATCTCCCGAATCACAACTTCGGCATGCTTCACTTCCACCGGGTCGTATTGGGACATAATAGAAAGATTCACTTTTTCTTTCTGGAATGCTTGCAGCACGTCCGACTCCGTGATCGTATTCATGTGCTTGAACGTCATGCTTCGGATCAGCGGCTTTTCCTCGACAAAGAAAGTCACAATCTTTCCTGTTTTGCCATCGGAGACTTCAAGCTTGATGTCGTCGAAATATCCGGTGTTCCACAGCGCCATGAAGTCGCGGTCGAGTGCGTTCACGTTGTAAACGTCGCCGGGATGCGTAAAAATGCGCGCCCGTAACGTGGAGTCCGGAATCCGCATGTTTCCACGGAAGCGGATCGCTTCAATGATTGGTAAAACACTTTTTGCGGCCGCCGCCGGAGCAGCCGCTTTTTTGGGCGGCGCCTGCTTTGCGGGAGCTAAGCCCGGACTTTCGAAATGGAGCTGCGGTTGAGTTTTTGCGGGAGCAGAGGGTGCAGGAGCCGTCGGCGGTTTCTGCGCCGCGGCTGGCTGGGATTTCGAGCTTGCGGCAGAGGGCGCCGGCGAAGGAGCCGTCTGCTGCCCGAGAGCCATTGCCGGACCCCATGCGAGGAGCATCGCGACAAATGACGCACTTATCAACCCAGAAATTGGCCGCTCCGCAAAATCCTCACGACGCTTCAGCGCTTGCAGAATTCCCTCCTGGCTCCTGATCGCTAAACGATTCCGATGCCGGAAGCTCGCCGGACGTTGGCCGAACCCACGCCCTCTCCGGCCAACCCGCCCGGCGACTCCGTTTCGCTGTCGCGAGGGCTCATCCGAACGAATCCTGAGTGTGGAGGGAGCTATCCGCGCGCTGAATTACTGCTCTATTGTGTCAGCGGCGTTGCGGCAACCAGCTTATCGTTCACGGTTCGAAAGCTCAGCTTGTCGTTCTCCAGAACAATTTCCACCACGGAAGGCGGCTGGATCTCGCCTTGAATCAAAGCCTCCGAAAGCGGATCCTCAACGTATCTTTGCAACGCCCGCCGCAACGGACGCGCGCCGTAAGACCGGTCTGTGCATGTTTTCTCCACCACCCAGCGTGCGGCGTCAGATGAAAAGCCGACCGAAATATTTTTTGCGGCAAGGTTCTGGTTAATCTGATTGACCAGCAAGTCAACGATCTGAATGAGGTCACTTTCCGTCAAGGCGTTGAACACGATGATTTCATCCAGCCGGTTCAAAAACTCGGGATTGAAGAGCCGCTTGACCTCGCTCAGCACCAGCTCTTCCACCTTCTTCTCGGTTGCGCCCTCGGCTGCAGACTGGAAGCCGAGACTCGCCCGCCGCTCGAGGTAACGCGCTCCAATGTTCGACGTCATGATCAGGATCGTATTTTTGAAATCGACGGTGTTTCCCAAGCCGTCGGTCAACTGGCCGTCTTCAAAGACCTGCAAAAGGATGTTGAAAATGTCCGGGTGCGCTTTCTCGATTTCATCGAGCAGCACCACCGAGTAAGGCGTCCGCCGAACGCGTTCCGTCATCTGGCCGCCCTCCTCGTAGCCGACATAGCCCGGAGGCGAGCCAATCAGCTTTGAGACGGAGTGTTTCTCCATAAATTCCGACATGTCGAAGCGGATCAACGAGCGTTCGCTGCCGAAAAGAAAGGCGGCCAGTGATCGAGCCACTTCCGTCTTCCCGACCGCGGTCGGCCCCAGGAAGAGGAACGATCCCACCGGCCGGCCCGGCGCCTTTAATCCCGCCCGGGAGCGCCGGATGGCTCGCGCCAGCGCGGAAATCGCCCGGTCCTGGCTGACGACGCGTTTGTGAAGCTCGTCCTCGATGCGCAGCAGCTTGGACATTTCTTCTTCTTTGATGGACGAGACGGGAACGCCCGTCCAGCGTGAAACGACGTCTTCGATGTCCTCGCGCGTCACTGCGCCGATGGCCGCTTCATCGAGATTGTACTTTTCCCGAAGCGCTTTCAAATTTTCCCGTTCTTTGCGTTCCTCGTCAGAATAAAAACGAGCCTTTTCGAATTCCTGATTGGAAATGGCTGTTTCCATGCGATGCACAACAAATTTGATGCGCTTTTGAACGTCCACCATCTCCGCCGGCAGCGAGCTTTGCCGCAGCTTGACGCGCGCGCCCGCCTCATCGAGCAGGTCCACGGCCTTATCGGGAAGGAAGCGGTCCGGAATATAACGGTTCGAGTGATAGACGGCCGCCGTCAGCGCGTCATCGGTGTAGGTTACGGCATGGAACTTCTCATAGCGTTCTTTGATGCCGAACAGGATTTTAATCGCCTGGTCCTCGGTCGGAGGCGGAACCTTGACCGCCTGAAAACGCCGCTCGAGCGAGCGGTCCCGCTCGATGGACTTGCGGTATTCGCCGGGCGTCGTCGCGCCGATGCATTGAATCTCTCCGCGTGAAAGCGCCGGCTTCAGGATGTTGGCCGCGTCGAGCGATCCTTCCGCGGAGCCCGCGCCCACCAGCGTGTGCAGCTCGTCAATAAAGATGATGGCGTTCTGCGACTCCATCAGCTCCTTCATGATCGTCTTGAGCCGCTCTTCAAACTGGCCGCGATATTTCGTGCCTGCCACGATGAGTGAAAGGTCGAGCGCGAGGATGCGCTTGTCGGCAAGGAACGGGGGGACATTGCCCTCCGAAATGCGCTCGGCCAACCCCTCGACGATGGCCGTCTTTCCGACCCCCGGCTCACCGATCAGGACCGGATTGTTCTTCGTCCGCCGGCAGAGGATCTGGACAACGCGATCGACTTCGCCTTCCCGGCCGACAAGCGGGTCGAGGAGGTTTTCGTGCGCCGCCTGCGTCAGATCGCGGCTGAATTCGGAGAGCAGCGATGATTCTTTCGGACGGTTCGAGGACGCTTTCTCGCTTTGCTGCCGCGCGAGTTCTTCCCGCAGAACGCCCAGGCGCAAGCCGCGCTCGTGCAGGATTTCCGCGGCAAAGGACTTGTCTTCGCGCAAGAGCCCGAGAAGCAAGTGTTCCGTGCCGATGTGCTTATGGGTCAGCCGTTCGGCTTCTTCCGCCGCATAAGCGAGCACGCGCTTGCACTCCTGGCTCAGCGGAAGCTCGACCGACGTCGAAACTTTTTCCCGAACCGGCGTCCGGGTTTCCACGTGTTTGCGGATGGATTCAATCGAGGCATGCGAACGGAGAAAGCGGTTGGTGAGCGCTTTATCTTCGCGCAGCAAGCCGAGGAGCAGATGCTCGGTCTCGATATAAGGGCTTCCGAACTGGCTCGCTTCGTACCGTGCGAAAAAGATGACGCGCCGAGCCTTCTCCGTGTATCTTTCGAACATAGCCCCTCAGGTCTTCAATCGCGCTCCGCGAACTGCCCCCGACTGTCTGCCGCGGAACCGTCACTCCAAGCTCGAAACGGCAGCCTCCTGAAGCGTGCCGCCCGCCAAACGCAGCTTGCGGTCAGCCCGTCCTGCCAATTCCGTATTGTGTGTCGCCATCACCGAGGTCAAACCATAACTTCGATGCAGCCGCGCCAGCAATTCCATCACGAGAGCGGCAGTCCTATGGTCCAAATTGCCCGTCGGTTCATCGGCCAGCAACAGCCGAGGCCCGTTGGCCAGAGCCCTCGCCAACGCCACACGCTGTTGTTCTCCGCCGGAAAGCTCGCCGGCTCGCCGGCCGGAAATTTTTCCGAGTCCCACCTCTTCGAGCAACTCTTGGGCGCGTCTACGCGCCTTTGGGAACTCCGCTCCCGCTACCAACTGAGGAAGCATCACGTTCTCGCGGGCCGTGAATTCGGGCAGCAGGTGGTGCAACTGCCAGACAAATCCCACGCTCGAGTTCCGGTAAGCCGCGCGGCCGTTCGCATCGAGCGCGGTCAACGGCTTCCCAGCGAAGTATAGCTCACCTCGCGTCGGAGTGTCCAGCGCCGCCAAAAGGTGCAATAGGGTTGTTTTCCCCGATCCGGACTCGCCCACGAGCGCGACCATTTCCCCCTCATGAATTTCGAAGTTGAGGTCCGCAAAGACAACAACATCCTCATCAACCGAGGGGAAGGCTTTGGCGAGATGCCCAGCTCGGATTAAGGGCGTGCTTTCCGTCATGAGAATTCGGATTATCCGGGCGCCAGGGGCGCCCTTTCGCGGCCTGTCTCTTCCGTCATAGGGCGGAGACTACGTCCGTTTTCTTGAAATCCTCGCCTTTAAATAGAAGAGGCTCGTCGGTTGCTTTAGCGAGGGCATAGGCGAAGCAATCGCCGAAGTTCAGTCCCGCCGGGTGGCGGCCCTTGCCGAAATCGTGGAACGCCTGGCGCGCGAGAAGAATCTGCCCGATGCTCACGGGTTCGATCACAACGCCGATTCGCCGGAACAGCGCGTCACACTGATGGAGAACTTCAGTGCCGAATTGCCCGTCGAGAACGATGGAGAGTTCCAGGAAATTGCCTGCCGAGATGCGGCAGCGCGGGGCGCGGCTGATGGCCCCGATGTAGACCCCCGAATCGGGCTCTTCCGTAAGGATGGCGATGATCGGCGAAGTGTCGAGGATCATTTGGGCAGGCCGTGCTCGTCGTAGAGGAATTCAGCGTGATCGAGATAAGGGCGTCTGACGTGGACGGAGGCGCGCTTGGCGATGGCCCGAATGTCAGCGGCGAGCGCTTCAGAATTGCGCTTGTGAAGACGCTCATAGCGTTCACGCAATGCCTCGGTGACGGCGCAGGTCAGGGTCTCTCCCGTCTCCTCGGCGATCGCACGCGCCAGACGATGGGCTTCCGGCTCCTTGACGTTCAGGCTGACGCTTTTTCTAGCTTTCTGTACCATTTGTCTGTCCTTCTTTACTCTAATCCATTTGTGCTCGCTTGACAAGCACCTCGAACCACCCGGCAAAAGGGAAGCGAATGGACGCAACGCTTCATCTTAGGGATGTTATTCGTACCTCAAAACCTCCGCCGGCTCGAGGTGCGCCGCGCGCTCCGCGGGGTAGAGCGTGGCGAGCAGGCTGATCGCGAGCGCCACGAGCGCAATCCAGACGCCATCCCACGGTCTCGGATGAAAAGGAACGAACGAGACCGCGTAAACCCGGGGCGAAAGTGGAATCAGATGAAATCGCTCGCCGGCCCAGGAGAGGCCGTACCCCAGAATGAGCCCAAGCGCCGTTCCAATCGCCCCGATCAGCAGACCGTGAAGCGTGAAAATTCTCGCCACCTGTTTCGGCTTTGCGCCCACGGACATCAGCACCGCAATGTCGCGGTGCTTTTCCATCACCATCATGGCGAGGACAATGAGAATGTTGAGGGCGGCGACGAGCACGATCAGCCCGATCGTGAGGATGGTCACGAGGCGCTCGAGGTGCAGGGCGTTAAAAAGCGAACGGTTTTGCTCCATCCAGGTCGTCGTCGTAAAGCCCGGCCCCGCCGCTCGGCGAATCTCGCCCGCTGCCTGCTCCGCGCGATTGACGTTGTCGAGCTTGAATTCGATGGCATTCACCAGATTCGGCAGATCGAAAAGCTTCTGCGCCGAATTGAGATTTGTGAACGCCCAGCCCGAATCGAAATCGTAGAACCCGGAGTTGAAAATGCCCACCACGCGAAAATGCTGGAACTTCGGCACCACGGCAAAGGGAGTCAAATAGCCCTGAGGGCTCGTCACCAGAACCGTGTCTCCGACGAATACACCAAGCGATTGGGCGAGCTTGCGGCCGACGACAATGGGGTCGGCGCCGGGAAATTTTTGGGAAAGCCCGGCGAGCGAGCCTTCGCGAATCCGCGCGAGCAAATCGCCGACACGAACCTCTTGCCGAGGATCAATGCCTTTCAGGATGACGCCTTCGGCACGCGATTGGCTTGAAATCAGGACTTCTTCATAAAGCGCGGGAGAATCCGCGACGACGTGCGGCAAATGCGCAAGGCGATCCGCCAGCGCGTCATAGTTTCGAATGCCGTGGTTGCTCGCGCGCAGAAGATTGACGTCGGCCGTCGCGCCCAACAGCCGATTTTCAAGGGCTTCGCGAAATCCGTTGTTGACCGCGAGGGCGATCACCAGCGCCGCAACGCCCGCCATGACGCCCAGCACGGAAATCACCGTGATCACGGAAATTACCGCCTGCCGCCGCTTGGCTTGTAAATACCGAAGGGCAACAAACCATTCGAAGCGCATGCTTTTCCAACATTAACACAAGCGGCCCTTACAGTCCTTTCTTCGAACGTTTTCTTGACAACACGTGTATCCTTCCCCAACAATGCCTTTTTGCCTTGTCGTAGCGCCTGCATGAGGGCGGCTGCGCCCATCTGAGCCAGGGCCGCCTTACGGAGCGTAAGAATGCGCTGGAGTCAAGTCTTCATCCCGACGCTGAGGGAAGTTCCGGCCGAGGCGGAAGCCGCAAGCCATCGGCTCCTGCTGCGCGCCGGCTACATTCGGCAGGTCTCGGCGGGCATTTTTGCCTCGCTCTTTCTCGCGCAGCGATCCTTCCTGAAGATCACGCAGATTATCCGGGAAGAGATGAACCGCATCGGCGCGCAGGAATTCTATTTGCCCGCGCTCAATCCCGCCGAGCTTTGGCAGGAATCGGGCCGCTGGAGCGCGGACGTGCTGTTCAAATTCAAGGATCGCGGCGGTCACGACTTGTGCCTCGGCATGACGCACGAAGAAGAAATGACGAACATTGCCCGGTCGGAGCTGCGCTCTTACAAGCAACTGCCCCAAATCTGGTACCAGATCCAGGAAAAATTCCGCGACGAACCGCGGCCAAAATCCGGGCTGTTGCGCCTGCGCCAGTTCATGATGAAAGACTCGTATTCCTTCGACCTCGATGATGCTGGGCTCGATTTGAGCTACCAGAAGCATGTGGATGCGTATCACCGGATCTTCACGCGGTGCGGCCTGAAGTACTTACACGTCGAGGCCTATTCCGGGATGATGGGCGGGCGCGTATCGAGCGAGTTTACGGCTCCGGCCGAATCCGGCGAAGACTGGATCGCATCCTGCGAATGCGGATATGCTGCGAACCTCGAAAAGGCAGAGTCGAAAGCACCGCCGGTCTCGGACCCGCCCGGAGACGCCCCGCTCGAGCCTTTTTCGACGCCCGGGCAGAAGACGATTGACGATTTGGTGCGCTTCACGCGCGAAGGTCCGGAGCGATTGATCAAGACGCTCGACTATATTGTTGAAAGTAAACCAGTTGTCGTGCTTCTGCGAGGTGACCACTCACTAAGCGAGACGAAATTCGCGTCGTTACTGGGCACGGGCACATATCGCCCTGCGACTCCCGATGAAGCGTTCGCGCTCCACGGAGCGCATCTCGGCTCGCTGGGGCCTGTGGGACTCAAAGGGGCGCGCCTGATCGCCGACCGCGCGCTCGAGGGGCGCAAACTGATGATCGCAGGCGCAAATCGCGATGACACGCACTTGCGTAACGTTACGCCGGGCCGGGACTTTGCCGCCGAATATCACGATGTGCGCGAAGTGGCGGCGGGTGATCTTTGCATCCGATGCGGGCGGCCGCTGCGGCTGACGAAAGCCGTCGAGCTGGGCCACGTCTTCAAACTCGGCCGGCGCTATTCGGAAACGATGCACGCGACCGTGCTCAATGCTCAAGGCCAGGAGTCTCCGCTGGTAATGGGCTCATACGGGATCGGCGTCGAGCGCATTTTGAGCGCCGCCGCCGAGCAAAATCACGATGCCGACGGCATGTTCCTGCCGCGCGCGATCGCTCCTTTCGACGTAATCCTGACGGCAGCCAATATGGACGACGCCCGAGTCCGCGACGCAGCCGGAGAGCTTTATCAGCAAATGCTTGATGCCTCGATCGAGGTGCTATTCGACGACCGCTCCGAGCGGCCCGGCGTGAAATTCAAGGACGCAGACTTGATCGGCGTGCCCTTCCGCGTTACCGTCGGAAGCAAGAAGATACAGCAGGAGACGGCCGAGATCTTTGACCGCTCGACAAGGCAAAACCAGGATGTTAGACTACAGGAGTTGCTCGGCGTTCTGGGGAAGAAGCTCGCTCCGTCATCATAGGAATCGGCAGTCCTTATAAGGAGATTCGTCCATGCAACTTGAGGATCGTGGCGCTGGTCGTTTCAAGGGATTCATCGCCCTCGTCATTATCGCCGCTATAATCTTTTTCGCCGTTAAGATGGCGCCTGTCCTGGTGGAGGAATATGAGCTCCAGGATTACATTCGCGGACTGGCGGTTGATGTAACCGTCCAATTCCCCCCCGCGACCGTGGATGGCGTGAAAGGCAGAATCCTCTATAAGGCACGGCACCTTGGGTTGCCGGTCAAGAAAGACGATATCACAGTTGTCCTCGGCCACACCGTGAGCATCTCCGTGGACTACCACGTTCCTGTGAACCTTGAGTTTTACACGCTCGATCTCCATTTCACACCTTCGGCCCAGAACAACAAACTGCTTTGACGCGTGCCATCACGCCAGAAATCCGGAATTCGGCATACTGCTCGCGAGAAGGTCAAAAGAACCTTCTCGGGCTGGCAACTGTCTCCCTGGAAAAAGTGGCTTTTGGGGATGGGGCTGCTCTGTGGTCTGGTGGCCGTCGGATTCTTCGTTGTCGTTTACGTACGCTTTTCGCGGATGATTGACGCCCGTCTGAACGGCAGGGTATTTACGCGCCCCGCCTTGCTTTGCGCGGCGCCTACGGAAGTCTTTGCCGGCCAGCCCGCCACACTTCCCGACTTCATCAACCGGCTTCAAAAGGCGGGCTACACGGTCCCACAGGGTGGCTCCAAGACAGGAACCTATGAGGTAAGCGGCAACCGGCTCACGGTGCGGCCCGGCGATGAATCCTTCTTTCGCGGCGATATCGTCCGGGAAGGCGCGGCCGTTCTGCGCTTCCAGGGCAGCCGCTTATCCTCAATCACCGCACTTCGCCACAACACGGAGCTCGAGAATTACTGGCTTGAGCCACAAGTGATCACGCCGCTTTTCGGCAGCCGTCGCGCCAAGCAGCAGGTTGTCCGTTATGACGATCTGCCGGACAACCTGGTCCACGCCGTGCTCGCGGCCGAAGACTCGCAATTCTTTACTGAATACGGAGTCAGCTTCTACCGGATCATCGGCGCGGCGATCGCAGACATTCGGGCCGGCGCGAAAGTCCAGGGCGCCAGCACGATTACGATGCAACTCGCCCGCAATTTCTTTCTGACGCCGCGGCGCACCTACAAGCGCAAAATCGAGGAAATCATGATCGCCTTCATGCTGGAGCACAAGCTCGGCAAGAAGCGCATCTTCGAGCTTTATGCGAATGAAGTTTACCTGGGCCAGCGAGACAGTTTTTCGATCTATGGTTTTGGCGCGGCGGCGAGCGCCTATTTCAACAAGGATGTCGCCAGCCTGACGCTTCCTGAAGAGGCGCTTCTGGCGGGCATCATTCGCGGTCCAAGTCTTTATTCACCCTCAGAGCATCCGACCCGGGCGATCGAGCGGCGCAATTACGTGATCGGCCGGATGCTGAAGCTCGGCTACATCACGGCTCAACAGGCGACCGACGCCGAAGCGGCGCCGCTCGGCGTCGTGAAGCAAAGCATCCAGGGCAATGAGGCTCCTTACTTCGTGGATATGGTTCGCGACCGGCTGCTCTCTCGGTTCACCGAGCGGGACTTGCTGACAAAAAACTACCGGGTTTACACCACGCTCAACCTTGACTTGCAGCATGCGGCGGATGAAGCCATGCAGCAGGGCATGAAGGAAGTGACCGCACGCCTCAAGCATACGAAACGAGCGCCCGGTCCGCCGCCCGGTCCCGACCAGCCGCAAGCGGCGCTCATGGCGATTGACCCTCACACGGGTGACGTACTGGCGCTCGACGGAGGGCGGAATTACGCGGAAAGTCAGTTGAACCACATTCTCGCGCGCCGCCAGCCCGGCTCGACATTCAAGCCATTTGCTTATGCCGCCGCCCTCGATTCCGGGATTGACGGCTCGCAACCGCTGATTACTTCGGTCACCACTTTGCTCGACGAGCCGACGGTATTCCACTTCGGCGACCAGGATTACGAGCCCGAAGACTACGAGCAGGACTATCACGGCGTGGTGACGGTACGGCAGGCGCTTGAGCACTCGCTGAACGTCGCCTCTGTCCGGCTCGCCACCATGGTCGGCTTCGAAAAAATCCGCCAAATCGCGCTTGCGGCCGGCATCAACCACCAGATTCAGGCGACCCCTGCAATTGCTCTCGGCGCTTACGTCGTAACGCCGCTCGAGATGACCGGCGGATATACGATCTTTGCCAACGGCGGGCAATATATCAAGCCGCGGTTCATCCTAGAGGTCAAAGACCCCGCCGGACGGGTCCTCTGGCATCCTGCGCTCGTAACCCGAACCGTGCTCGACCCGAGAATCAGCTTCCTGGTCACGAACCTTATGGAAAGCGTCATTGATCATGGGACGGGCGTGGGTGTGCGCCTTCGAGGCTTTAATCTGCCTTGCGCCGGCAAAACAGGAACCGCCAACGACGGCTGGTTCATTGGCTTTACTTCGAACTTGCTCGCCACGGCCTGGGTCGGATACGATGACGACAGGGACCTGAACTTGGCCGGCGCCGACTCGGCTCTGCCCATTTGGACGGACTTCATGAAAATGGCGACTCTCGTGCCACCTTATCAGAACGCGCAGCCTTTTGTGCAGCCCCCGGGCATTGTGACGGAGACCGTCAATGACCAGGGGAAACCGGTTAGCGGAAGCGCGGATGACCCTGGGGACCATCTTGAATATTTCATCAGCGGCACGCAACCGCAATCGGGCGGAGCAGTCGGAGGACTGCTCGGGCGTATGTTTCGCGCCCTGAGCGGGTCTTCAAATTCGGCGCCCGCGCAGGCAACAGCCGCAACGAGTGGAAATACGCCCGCGGACGCAGCGAACGGCCCGGCCCAAAGCAAGAACAAGGGATTGCTGAATAAGTTTCTTTCGATTTTCAAGTCGCGAAGCTCCAAGCCTAAGAACCCAAAACCGCCGCAGCTCTGAACGGAAGCTGCGGGGTGCGAGAGGCTGACCATGGTAGGCGCAAACAGGACGCGAAAGATGTTATGGGCTGTAGCGTGCCTCGCGGTCATATCGGCGACTCTGGCTTCCCTCCGCAATGCCGCCGCACGCACGACTTCCTCCCCGGCCAGAAGCGGCCTCGCGCAGGCCAAGCCGCCGTCCATCAGCGACGAAGCACGCGCGGACCTTTACATGATCCGGAAGTCGTATGACAACGCGGCGGATTTCTATTATCGCGCCCTCGAGCAGCAAGGCTTTAAGAATGCCCGTCTCTGGAACAAGCTGGGGATCGCGCGGGAGGATCAATGCCAGCAAAAGGGCTGTTTCGTCGCAGCGCGAAAAGCGTACATTTCCGCGATCCATCTCGACAAACAATATGCGGCCGCATGGAACAATCTCGGAACGACTTATTACCTCGATCGGAAGATAAAAAAGTCGATCAAATATTACGCCCGCGCGATTCGGCTCAAGCCCGGGATAGCGACTTACCATCTCAACCTCGGCACGGCTGAATATACGATCAAGAAATATCCCGTGGCCTTCAACGAATTCCGCAGGGCGCTGACTCTCGACCCGAATATCTTTCTCGACCGCGCGACGGTAGGCAACGTCGTCGAGCCGGTCACCGCGAGCGCCCAATACTATTTCTATCTCGCCAAGGTATTCGCTTCGCTGGGCAGGGCTCAGCAAGCGGTCCTTTATTTGCGCCATGCGATGGAAGATGGATTCCGCAATAAGCGGAAAATCCGGAACGATCCTGATTTGAAGAAAATCAGCCACGATCCGGCTTTCGTCCAGTTGCTGAAGAATCCCCCGTTGCCACTGACCAGATGACGGACCGAAACGCGCCGGCCGGTTGGCGTATGCGTTCTCAATGAGCAACGCGTGACGCGCACTGATCCTGGAACGTTGAAGGAAGAGAGCCGGCGCAAACTGCGGACGGCTCGCGCGAATGGTATAATAAGCCTTTGTGGTTCCATGAAGAAAATTTTCCTGGTGATCTGCTGCTTTATCGCGTCGCAAAATCTCCTTAGCGCACCCGTCCCGCGATTAGTGCTGGTTTTCCCCTTTGAGAACTACAGCAGCCGTCCCGACCTGGACTGGCTTTCAGAAGGGATCGCGGAGCTTCTCGCGACCCGCCTTTCATCAAGCAACTGGTACATTTTGAGCCGCCACGACCGCAACGCCGCCTATCGGCATTTGGGCCTGCCGGCGGAGTCACCGTTGACCCTCGCGAGCAAATTCGAGGTCGCTCAGACACTCGGAGCCGACGAAGCCATCGTGGGCAACTTCAACGTGGTGGGCGACCAATTGACGATTCGCGCGCAGCATCTGGATGTCCGCAGGCTGAAACTCGACCCTCCGCTCGAAGTCTCGGGAAAGTTGGAAGAGCTTCTCTCCCTTGAAAACGACCTCGCCTGGCGCTTTCTGGCCCTTTATAATCCGCTCTTTACGGTGGGCCCGGAGAAGGATTTCAGCGCGCGTTTTCCGCCCATTCGCCTGGATTCATTCGAAAGTTACATTCGCGGCATCGAGAGTCCGAACGGGAAAAGCAAGGTTAAATTTCTCGCGGAGGCCGACCATCTCGATCCGTCGAACCACGCCCCCGCATTCGCTCTCGGACTTTATTATTTTCAGCAGAAAAATTACGCCCAATCCGCGCAGTGGTTCGGCAAGCTCGCTCCCTCGGATGCGCGTTACGACGAAGAGCAATTTTATCTGGGGGTGGATAAGTTCTTCCTGGGAAATTATCCCGCCGCTCAACAGGCCTTCGACCCTCTGGCTCAGCGGATCCCCCTCGGTGCGGTTTCGAACAACCTCGGCGCCGCCGAAGCAGCTCAGGGGCATTACCAGCAAGCCCTCGCAAACTTTGAGCGGGCCGTGCGGGGCGAACCGAATGTGGCAGACTTCAGCTTTAACGCCGCCGTCTGCGATTGGTACCTGCAGAATTATTCTCAGGCTGCAAAGTTCCTGAAAAGCGCGATGGAATCCGCCCCGCGCGACGCTGAAATCCATACGATGCTCGAATCGGTTGACCAGAAGTTGGGTGACGCGCGAGGGCAGCAGGTTCAAGTCCAGTGGCTCTCGCGGCATGAAGGCGAATCCGGCGTGCAGCTCGCCCAGGGCTACATGCCCCAAACGCGAATCGAAAAGACTTATAACGGCCGGGCGTTTCGCCTGCTCATGATTTCGGTTCAGAATGCCATCGCCAACCGGCTCGCGGATGAGCCGCCCGCCGAACAGGGGAGAGCTCATTTGAAACTCGGCCAGGAAGATCTCGACGCAGGCCGTTTGAATTTCGCTCGAAGCGAGTTGAACGAAGCGGCCGCTTTGATTCCTCAAAGCAGCGAAGTTCATTTAGCGCTCGGCAAGCTTTACGCTGCGGAAAAGCAATTCAAGAAGGCTGCCGCCGAACTGGAAACCTCTCTGAACCTCAAGGAGACCGTTGCGGCGCATCTTGCGCTCGGGCGCGTTTACCTTGCGCTCAGCCTGCCCGAAGCCGCGCGAGTCCAGGAAAAAGCCGCTTTGCGCATCGATCCGGGCAATCCGGAGGCGAAACAACTCGTTCAGCAAATCACGGAGAAGACCGCGACGGAGGGCGACCGGCGATGAGAGGCCTGCGGCGGTTAATTCTCGCAGGCGTTGCGATTGCGGCGGCCTGCGGGCTTTGGGTCCGGGCGGCCAAATCTCCGAAAGCCGCCGCGCGTCCCGTGGTGGTCGAGATTAGTCTCACGGGTGAGGTTCAGCCGATCAGCGCGCGTTACGTGGTGAGCGGGATTGCACACGCGAACCAAATTGGCGCGGCGGCCGTGCTGCTCGAGTTAAGCACCCCCGGCGGATTCTACGAATCCATGAAAGAAATCAAGGAGGCCATCGAAAATTCGCGCGTTCCGGTCATCACCTACGTCACGCCGAGCGGCGCGCGCTCCGCGTCCGCTGGATTTTTCATTCTCCTGACCGGCGACATCGCGGTGATGGCGCCCGGCACGAATACCGGCGCCGCTCATCCCGTCGTGCTCGGCGACGTGAATATCGGCGCGACGGAAAAAACCAAATTGCTCAATGACGCGCTGGCCCAAATCCGGGCCATCGCCCAGCGTCGCGGCCGCAATGTGAAGCTCGCCGAAGCGGCCGTCCAGGAGAGCAAGTCCTTCACGGACGAAGAAGCGCTCAAAGGCAATTTGATCAACGCGATTGCAAGTACGCCGCAGCAGATCTTCAACGAATTCGACGGAAAAACCGTCACGCGGATCAACGGCTCCACAACCACGCTCCACCTGAAGGACGCGATTATCGTCCCCTACACAATGAGCGGCTACGATCACTTCCTCGCATGGATTACCGACCCGAATATCGCGTTCCTTTTCGGCGCCATCGGACTCGCGCTTCTCTATCTCGAGTTCACGCATCCCGGCATGGTGGCTCCGGGCGTCTTTGGCGCCATCGCTCTCGTGCTGGCGCTCTTCGCGTTCCACCTGATGCCCATCAATTACCTGGGTGTGGTCCTGATTCTGGTTGCCATCGGGATGTTCGCTCTGGAAGCAAAATTTACTTCCCACGGCGTGCTGGCCCTGGGAGGAATCATCGCCATGACGCTCGGGGCGATGATCCTCATCAAATCTCCCTGGCCGGGAACTCATATTCACTTCGTGACTTCGCTGGCCGTGACCGTCCCGCTCGCCGTGATTTCGATCATTCTGACGCGCGTCGCGTTGGAGGCTGCTTCGCGGAAATCCGTCAGCGGCGTTGCCGGCATGATCGGCCTCGTCGTGATCGCGCGGACGGATCTCGGGCCGGAAGGCGAAGTTCTCGTTCACGGCGAAATCTGGAAAGCGCGGACAGCGGGAAAGATTACGAAGGGGAGCCGCGTGCGCGTTCGGGGGGTGGATGGCCTGACACTTTTGGTTGAACCGGAGCAGGAAACTCATTAGACTTTTCAAGGCATGGGCGGAGCGGCTGCGGAAACGTACGATGGCAAGCAGCCTCGGATTGCCGGCCGTCCGCTCTGAGCGGTCTTTTCCCATGCCGGCTCGGTGCGAGGAAATCCGGCGGGAGCTCCGTTCTCCACTCCGGAGCGCGCGCAACGGCGGAAGGGAAAGATTCCGCGGGGCCCGAAGGCGTTCGAAAATCATTTTGTCGAGGAGGGTACAATGGCATTAAGCGGACCGCTGTTGGTCGCCGTGGCCATTTTTCTCATCTGGTTTTTCAAGTGCCTCAACATCCTGCGTGAATACGAACGCGCGGTGGTTTTCCGCCTCGGCCGCGTGCTGAAGAAAGAAAAAGGGCCGGGACTGATCGTCATCCTGTGGCCCATTGATAAAATCGTGAAAGTGACGTTGCGAACAGTCACCTGGGATGTTCCGCCGCAGGACATCATCACGCGTGATAACGTGTCGCTGAAAGTGAACGCGGTCGTCTATTTTCGTATCATTGACGCGATTCGGGCGATCATCGAGGTGGAAAACTACCGTTTCGCCGTGGAGCAGGCGGCGCAGACCGGCTTGCGATCCGTCCTCGGTGAAGTCGATTTGGATGATTTGCTTTCCCAGCGCGAAAAATTAAACGCCCGATTGCAGGAAATCCTCGATGAGCACACGGAGCCGTGGGGCATTAAAGTGACTCAAGTCCAGGTGAAGCAAGTGGACCTGCCGCAGGAAATGCAACGCGCGATTGCCGCCCAGGCAGAGGCGGAACGCGAGCGGCGCGCGAAAGTTATCGCGGCGGACGGCGAATATCAGGCGGCGGAAAAATTGTTTCAGGCGGCGAGCACCCTCTCTCAACAGCCCATTGCCTTGACGCTTCGCTATCTGCAAACGCTCGTCGAGATCGGCACAGAAAAGAACACAACCATCGTTTTCCCGCTGCCCGTGGATCTGATTTCGGCGCTGTTCGGCGGATTTCCTGGAGCGAATCCAAAGCCTTCGGCGTCCGCTCCACCCGCTTTGGGGTCGCTGAACGCGAAACCCTGATGGATGAGGGACTCCGCGCGCGCATTTTGCCGGAGCCAAAAAGTCATGAGCGAACACCTCGACCGCGATGAAGCAGGACCCTCATGGCGAATGCTGGTGTTGCTTTTCTTCGCCTTTGTCGCGCTCTGCGGCGTCGTGTTCTCGCTCGGCTATCTGGTCGGCTACAACGAGCGGCCTTCGGAAAATTCGATTGCAACCGAAGCGATTCCTGCCCCGGCTCCTTCCGCCTCAGCCTCAAGTTTTCCCGCGGAGGCCGCGTCGGCCGAGGAACCGGCGCCATCGGCTCCCCCTGCGGCGGCAACCCCCGCGTCAGGCCCTGCCCTCTCGCCGGCTGCCGCGGCATCGAGTTCACCTCTTGAACCAACCAGGGAAAGGGCGGCGCGGAAAACCCACGCCCCTTTAAAACCTGAGATTCCCTCGGAAGAAGTGTTCGCGCCGAAGCGAAGCGCCGCCGGCAGTATCTTTGTTCAAGTGATGGCCTCACGCACGGATGCGGATGCAACGCGGCTTGCGCGGATGCTGCGGGGGCAGGGCTATCCGGCGTCGGCGCTCACGCCGGCAGAAGCCCACGCGAGCGATAATCTCTTCCGGGTTGAAGTCGGCCCTTATGCGTCGCGCGACGCAGCCCTGGCAATTCGCGACAAGCTTTCAAAAGAAGGCTTCCGTCCATTCATCCGCCCTTGACCGAGCGCCCCCCTTGCGGATCGAGATTCATAAACACGCCGGCCTTTCCCAACCTCCCCAATTCTTCCGACCCGGAATGACGCGCTGATGATTGACTCCGCTCCGCCATCGCATCCTCGACTCGGATTCATCCTTCGCTTGGAGCTGAGCGTGCTCAGCGGCATCCTTCTTTTTGCGAGCTTCCCCAAACTTGACTGGGTCGCGGTCGTGTGGTTCAGCGGAGTGCCGCTGCTTGCCGCCTTGATCACTGAAAAGCGAATTCTCCGCGGATTTCTTTACGGCGCGGTCATGGGGGTGGTGTTCCTCGCCGGAAGCTGCTACTGGGTCGTCTCCGTGCTCGAAGTGTACGGCAATTTGGATGCGGCTCTTTCAGTCCCCGGTCTTCTGGCGTTCGTCCTGCTGTTTGTACCGCTCTTTGGCTGTTACGGAGCGCTCGTGACGGCCGTTTCGCGGCGCTCTGCGAGTCTCGGCCTGCTCCTCTCCCCGTTTCTCTGGATTGCGCTCGAGCTTGGGCGCACTTATTATCTTACGGGTTTCCCGTGGAACCTGCTCGGTTACGCGGTGCGAGCACCCGGTTTGCAGCAAATCGCCACGGTCACGGCGGTGTATGGGCTGTCGTTTATCGTCGCCGTAACCTGGGCGATCCTGACGGGCGCAATTCTTGCGCCCCGGAAATGGGTGCGCTGGGTTGCACTCTCCGTGTGGGCGGGAGCGCTCTTCGTGGCGAACGCGCGCTTATATCCGCCGAAGCATCTACCGGAAGGCCCAGCCACGGCAATCCTCGTGCAGCCGGACGTGCCGCTCAAGGGCCAAAAATTCAACGCATGGATTCCCTGGGAAAATCCGAAGAAGCTCGACATCCTGGTTTCCCTCAGCACGGTTGCCGCGATGAACTCCCATTTGGCGTCGCCTCCCTGGATCGTTTGGCCGGAAGACCCTGCGCCGTTTTACTTTGACCGTGACCCGATCTTCAGAGGTGCTATTGAGGCGATGGCTCAAAAGGCCGGTTCTTATGTCATCGCCGGAACGGTGACTTTTCGCGGCTCGGGAATCAACGCCCCGCCCCGCAACAGCGCCGTCGTGCTGAACCCGCAAGGAAAGCTCCTCATGCGATATGATAAAATGCATTTGGTGCCCTTCGGCGAGTATGTTCCGTGGTGGGGATTTCCTGGCAGCATTGGGAAGATCACAAATCAGGCCGGCGACTTCATTCCGGGCAGAAAATTGAAAGTTGCGAGCACGTCCGAGGGAAAGGCTGGCGTTTTCATTTGCTACGAAGCGATCTTCCCACAACAGGTCCGGCGTTTCGCGCACGCGGGCGCGCAGGTGCTCGTCAATATCTCCGACGACGCCTGGTACGGAACTTCATCGGCGCGCTATCAACATCTCGAAATGGCGCGATTCCGGGCGATTGAGAATCGCCGGTATCTCCTGCGGGATACCAACAATGGAATCACGGCGGTGATTGATCCCTACGGCCGGATCGTCGCGCAGGCTGCGCCGTTCTGCGAAGTGGCCTTGACGGCGCATTTCGCATTCGAGACGCGGGAGACGTTCTATACGCGCTATGGCGATGTTTTCGCCTGGTTTGCGACCCTGATGGCCGTGGCAATTGCCGCGTTTGGACTGGCGGGTGCGCGCAGAGCGCCTGTCCAGGCGCCTGATGATTCGAAAGACACCCTCTAAACGGGAGCGAATGGAATGGAAAGCTTTCAGGAACTGGAACGGGAATTCGAAGACTTGAAGCGCCGCTCGGACGAGCTGCGGAGCTTTCTTTGACGCCCCGCGATTGCGCCGGGAGCTGGAACCGCTCGAAAAAGAGATCGTCCGTCCCGGCTTTTGGCAGGATTCCGAAGCCGCCCAGAAAATCCTGAGCCAGCGCAAGCGCCTCGCGGAGTGGATTGAAGAAGACGAGAAACTTGCGCGCCGCGCAACAGACATCTCCGCTTATTTCGAACTGGCCGCCGAGGGTGAAAGCGTTTCATCTGAGCTTGAGAACGAGCTTCGCGTGCTTCGCGGCGAAATCGAGCGCTTTGAGACGACCACGCTCCTCTCGGGTGAACACGACGCCCGCAACGCCTTGGTGACGATTCACCCGGGCGCAGGCGGCACGGAATCGCAGGATTGGGCGGAAATGCTGCTGCGCATGTACCGGCGCTGGGCGGAGCGCAAAGGCTTCAAGTTCACGCTCAACGATTTTCAGGCGGGCGAAGAAGCCGGGCTTAAATCCGCAACCTTCACGGTGGAAGGCGAGTACGCTTACGGGCTGCTCAGCTCGGAATCGGGCGTTCACCGCCTGGTGCGCATTTCGCCCTTCGACCAAGCCGCGCGGCGGCACACTTCATTTGCCTCTGTTTTCGTCAGCCCGGAAATTGATGACACCATCAACATCGAAATCAAGCCGGAAGACTTGAGGATTGAAACTTACCGCTCCACCGGCAAAGGCGGGCAGCACGTGAATACCACGGACTCCGCCGTCCGGATCACTCACATCCCGACGGGGACCGTCGCGCAATGCCAGAACGAGCGTTCTCAGCACCGCAACCGCGAGATGGCGATGAAGTTTCTTCGCTCGCGCCTTTATGAGCTCGAGCTGCACCGGAGGCAGGAGGCCGCGCAAAAGCTCGAGGACGCCAAGAGCGACATCGCCTTTGGCAATCAGATCCGCTCTTACGTGCTTCATCCTTACCGGATGGTTAAGGACTTGCGCACGCGCATCGAAGGGTCCGATACGGACCGCGTCCTCGACGGCGACATTGACGCCTTCATTAAAGCTTATCTCATCAGCCGCCGCGCTGCCCGCAAAGCCGCATAGACGCCGCGAAGGCGGCTTTTCTCATTCGAAATCAAAATGCCGGCAGGGAGGATTTCCCGAAGGCTAGCGGAGCGAACCGCGCTCGATCAATTCGTGGGAAAGCTCGGGAGGAGGTCTGAAGGTGATTCGTTCCTCGATGACCTCGATCTCTTCAACTTCGCGAACTCCGTTGTCTCTGAAATACTCGACCACTTGCTGAACCAGGTGTTCGGGAGCCGATGCGCCCGCCGCGATTCCCAGGACGGTTGTTCCTTCGAGCCATTCGGGATCAATCATCGAAACATCGTCAATCAGGTGCGCCCGCGCGCCCGAAGCCTCCGCAACTTCCTTCAGCCGTTTCGAGTTGGAGCTGTTCTCCGAGCCGATGACCAGGACGAGTTCGGCCTGGCGCGCGATCGCTTTGACGGCGTTCTGGCGGTTTTGCGTGGCATAACAGATGTCGTCGCTCGAAGGGACGGCAAGAGCGGGGAAGCGCCGCCGCAGAACGGCGATGATTTCATTCGCGTCGTCCACGCCGAGAGTGGTCTGTGTCAGGACAGCGACGCGCTCGGGATCGGGCGGCTGGATTCGCTCCGCCTCCTCTTTGCTCCCGACCAGCGCAATCCTCCCCGGCACTTCGCCCATCGTGCCGATAACTTCGTCGTGGCCCTCGTGTCCCACGAGGATGATGAAGCGCCCGTCCCTGGCGAAACGCAGGGCCTCGAGGTGAACTTTCGTCACGAGCGGGCAGGTTGCGTCAACAACTTTCAGCTTGCGTTCCGCGGCCTTCGCCCGGACTTCTGGCGAGACGCCGTGGGCGCTGAAAATCACCAGCCCGCCCTCCGGAACTTCCTCGGCGCTCTCGACAAACACCACGCCCTTCTTCGCCAGGGAATCGATCACGTGCTTGTTGTGCACGATTTCCTTGCGGACGTAAATCGGCCCTTCGAATAGTTCAAGGCTGGCGTTCACCACGTCAATCGCGCGGTCCACGCCGGCGCAAAATCCGCGCGGCTTGGCTAGTAGGAGTTTTTGGATCATCGCTTCGGTGCGTCCTCGAACGCCTTCATCCTAACAGATTCGTCCGGAGGGGTCAAAGACAGCCGGAGTCCGATGACGCGCAGTGCGATGAGCCACCTAAAACTTTGTAACGGAGGAGAAATTGAATTCGCGGATTTTCATGGCGGGGACGACCATCTCGAAGGACTCTTCGCCGGCGGCGCGTTGCGGCACGCCCATCATTTCCACTTGCCGCAACATCTCAATGACGCTCTGGTTGAACCGCATATTCTTCACGCCGCCGCGAATTTGCCCGCCTTCGATCCTGAACAATCCGTCGCGAGTCATGCCGGTGAGGATTTTCTGATAAGGATCAACCTCGCGGATATACCAGAAGCGTGTGACGAGCAGGCCGTCGGCCGTTGAACGAATCATTTCATCGCGCGAAGTCTTGTCGCCTTCGATGACGAGATTCATCGGCGCTTCGCCGTATTCGTTCGGCAGGGGAAAACCGTGGCCGGTAGGCTCGGTGCCGGTTTTGCGCGCCGTCTGGCGGGCGTACACCACGTTTTTGACCACGCCGCGTTCGACGAGTTCGACGCGCTGCCGCGGCATGCCTTCGCCGTCGAAAGGTGGCCCGCTTTGCAAAGGGTGATAGACATCGTCGCGAACGCTGATGTTCGCGCCGAAGACGTCCTGGCCGACGCGCCCGGTGAGGCAGCTTCGTTTCTCATGGATGGCGAGCCCGCCGAAATCGAAAAAGAGGAAGCCGAGCAGGTCAAGCACGGCGGCCGCCTCCAGAATGACCGTGTATTTTCCGGGCGGGATTTCCTTGGGGTCGCTGCTCTCGAGCGCTTTGCGCGCCGCGGACTCTGCCAGGGCTTCCGGTTCGAGTTCGCCAAATGAGGTTGCCGTTTTCTTGGCCCAGCCCGTGCTCGTTCCCGCCATCATGGTCACGGAAAATTCTGAAATCGTGTCCTCGTAGAACGCTTCGAGGCCGCGCGAGTTGAAAAGCGCCATCGCCGATGATCCGCTCGAACAGACGCCGGCCGCAGTCAGTTGATCCTTTTCCGCGCGCTCGATGACTGTTTTGACCGTCGTCGCCCGGGATTGCGGGTCGAGCGAAGCGGTTTGCGGGTCGAAGCGGTTTACGGCTCGGTAGGTCTGCGGCCCTGGCATGGGCAGCAGGTCAGGGCTCGGCGGCTGAAGACGGGCGAGTTCGAGAGCATTTTCGCAGACTTGCCGGATGGACGCCTCGTCGAACCGGTTGGTACTCGCGCGCGCGGTGCGCGCATCCGTCACCGCCCGGACGGAAAGTGATGACCCTTCTTCGGCGACGTTCTGATGAATGATGTTGTTGGCAAAACGAGTGAGCGCGTAGGAAGAGTTCGAGATCCAGGCTTCCGTTTCCTGCGCGGTCGAATATTTCAGCACCGTGTCAAAAATTTCCTTCGCGCGTTTGCGGGAGAAGCTCATCTTGAGTTTGGACGACGAGGTGATTGAGCGATGGGTGATTGGAAAACCCTAAAACCGCGGTGCTCCCTTGCCTGCAGGAAGCGGCCCTCACGCTTGCTAAGGGGTGAGGGCGGAGCGATGAACGCCTTCAATCGCCCTTCGCAGATCACTCAGCCTCCGTACGCAACGCCAACCTGAATCTTTCGGAAACGCGCCGGCGAAGCGCCGTGCCCGGTGCCCATGGTTTGCATCGGCTGGCCCTTGCCGCAATTGGGCGTGCCCCACAGCGTCCATTCTTCCGGGCCGCAGACCGCGTCGCACGCATTCCAGAATTCCGTCGTGATGCCGCCGTAACTCGGATTTTTCAGCATCCGCGTTTTCTTGCCGTGTTTGATCTCCCAGCCGATTTCCGTCCCGAACTGGAAATTATACCGGCGGTCGTCAATGGACCAGCTTCGGTTCGTTTCCATGTAAATCCCGTCGTCGGTGTCTGCAAGGAGATCATCGAACCGGCCCTGGCCGGGAAGCAGGCTGACGTTCGTCATGCGGACGAGCGGAATGCGGTTCCAGCTTTCCGCGCGCATGGCGCCGCTCGACCGCGGCTGGCCGATTTCCGCCGCAGTCTCCCTCGATGTGAGATAGCCGACAAACAAACCGTGGTCAACGATGGGCGTGCGTTGCGCCGCGACGCCTTCATCGTCGTAAGCGAAGGTGCCGAGGCCCGGGCCGTGCTCGGGTGTCGCGTCGGCGACGATGTTCACGATGTCGGAAGCGTATGGGAGCTTCCCTAGTTTTTCGAGCGTAAGGAAACTCATGCCGGCGAAATTCGCCTCCGTGCCCAGCACGCGGTCGAGCTCGATGGGATGGCCGACCGACTCGTGCACCTGGAGGCCAAGCTGCGAGCTTTCAAGGATGATGTCCCGGACGCCGCGAGGGCACTGCTCGGCCTGATGGAGCGCCACCGCTTCTTCGGCAACACGCGGGGCGTGGCGAAGCAGGTCCAGCTCCTCGATCAGCTCGTAGCCTTTCGTCTGATATTGTCCGCCGAAAGAGCTGGGATAGGAGCGGCGCTGAATTTCATCGCCGTCGAACGAAGTGGCGACATAGCCCGCACCCGTCTGCGTCTTCGCCATCCAGATTTCAGATCCTTCGCTCGAAAGGAAGAGCTGTTCGATCCGGCGAAAGTCCATCGAGGCCTCGGCGAGCGTCACACCCTGGACTTTCCGCAACTCCGCATCCACGCCAAGCATCAGGCTGAGGCACGTGGAAACGGGAACCGAAAAAGGATCAATGCGGTAAGGAGCTTCCCAGCGGGCGGCGACCTTTTTCTCGGGCACCAGGCGAACATCGCGCTTTTTGGCGAGCGCGCTGGCGCGGGCGATTTCAACGGCGCGAGCGGCAGCAGCCGCAACCGCGCCTTTATCCGGATCGTCCGTCGCTGCGAATCCCCAGGCGCCATCCGCGATCACCCGAATGCCGAGGCCGGTCGAGTCGGAGTCACGGACCTGCGCCGCCTCCCCGTTTTTCGTCGCAAGATAGCGCTGGCGCACGTTCATAACCCGCACGTCGGCGTAGGAAGCGCCTCGCCCCAAAGCCGTATCCAATGCGTTTTGCGCAGAATCCTTCATGCCGAGAATGCGGGCAAAGCTGAAGCGTGAACTTCCTGGAAAAAAGCTCAGAATCCCGAACGTCTGGATCCATGAGTCGGACGCCGGCAAAACCCCGGGTTACGTTCCCTCCGACCAGGAAGAGAGATATTCCTCCTGCTCGGGAGTCAGCTTGTCAATTCCAATTCCCATGGATTCGAGCTTGAGCTGAGCAACCTTCTGGTCAATCTCCTCAGGCACGATGTAGACTTTGTGCTCGAGCTTCTTGGCTTGCAATACGAGATATTCAGCCGAGAGCGCCTGATTCGCGAAACTCATGTCCATGACCACCGCGGGGTGTCCTTCCGCCGCAGCCAGATTGATGAGCCGGCCTTCGCCGAGGAGATAAATCTTCTTTCCACCGCTGAGCGTATATTCATCCACAAAGTCGCGCACCTGGCGCTTCGAGTGCGCTGCGCGTTCGAGCGCGGGAATATCAATCTCGACGTTGAAGTGGCCGGAATTCGCCACAATCGCGCCGTCCTTCATCAGTGAAAAATGTTCGCTCCTCACCACCGACTTGTTTCCGGTGAGCGTGACGAACAGGTCACCGATTTTTGCGGCCTCGGCCATCGGCATCACGCGGAATCCATCCATCGTGGCCTCGAGAGCGCGCGTGGGGTTGATTTCCGTAACGATGACGTCGGCGCCGTGTCCCTTGGCGCGCATGGCCACGCCGCGGCCGCACCATCCATAACCGCAGATCACCACGCGCGAGCCGGCCAGGAGGACGTTCGTCGCCCGGAGGATGCCGTCAAGCGTGGATTGGCCTGTTCCGTAGCGATTATCGAAGAGATGCTTGGTGTCAGCGTCGTTCACGGCGATGATGGGATATTTCAGCACGCCCTGGCGCGCCATGCTTCGCAAGCGGATGACGCCGGTCGTCGTTTCCTCGGTGCCGCCGATGACGCCCGCAGCAAGCTCTTTGCGCCGGGTCAGAATCGTCGTCACCAGATCGGCGCCGTCGTCCATCGTAATCTGAGGCTGATGGTCGAGCGCAGCCAGGATGTGTGAATAATAAGTGTCCTTGTCTTCGCCCTTGATGGAGAAGCACGGGATGTTGTAATCCTTGACGAGGCAGGCGGCCACGTCGTCCTGCGTGCTCAGCGGGTTCGAGGCGCAAAGCACGACGTCCGCGCCGCCGTCGCGCAGCGTGATCGCCAGGTTGGCCGTTTCGGTCGTCACGTGCAAGCAGGCGGAGATTCGCACACCTTCGAGCGGCCGCTCCTTGATGAAGCGCTTGCGGATCAGTTGCAGGACGGGCATCCATTGGTTCGCCCATTCGATCCGGTTTTTGCCTTTCGCCGCGAGATTCAAATCCTTAATGTCGTGCTTGATGGCTGTAGTCGCCTGCATTTATTTTTCTCCTGCCTCTCTGCGCAAGCCTTCTGCCTGATCGCTCTTTTCCCACGTAAAGTCGGGATCCGTGCGGCCGAAATGGCCGTAGGCAGCCGTCTTGCGATAGCAAGGGCGCCGCAGATTGAGAGCTTTGATAATACCCTGGGGCGTCAGATCAAAGTGCCCCCGCACAACCTCCGTCAGTTTGCGGTCGTCCATAGCGCCCGTGCCGAAGGTTTCTACCATGACCGAGACCGGTTCGACGACGCCGATGGCGTAAGCAAGCTGGACCTGCGCGCGCCGGGCTAGGCCGGCGGCAACCAGATTCTTCGCCACATAGCGCGCCATATAACACGCCGAGCGGTCCACTTTCGTCGGGTCCTTGCCGGAGAACGCGCCGCCGCCGTGTGGCGCCGAGCCTCCGTATGTGTCCACAATAATCTTCCGCCCCGTGAGGCCGGAATCGCCCACCGGCCCTCCGGTCACGAAGCGCCCCGTCGGATTGATGTGGAATTTGGTTTTGTCGTCCATCAAGCTTTTGGGAATCACCGGCCGAATGACGCATTCCGTGATGCCTTCGCGCAGCGTCTCATTCGAGACATCGGCGGAATGTTGCGAGGAGACCACGACCGAGTCCACGCGCACGGGTTTGAGGCCCTCGTATTCGACCGTGACTTGCGATTTCCCGTCCGGCCGAAGGAAATCGAGGATGCCTTTTCGCCGGACTTCCGCCAGGCGTCCGCATAGTTTGTGCGCCGCCATGATAGGAAAGGGCATCAACTCTTCGGTTTCGTCGCAGGCATATCCGAACATGAGCCCTTGATCGCCGGCGCCGCCTGTATCCACTCCCTGCGCGATATCCGAACTCTGCCGGGTCAGGTTGACCGTTATGCGGCAGCCGTCCGCGGTGAATCCACCCGCCGGATCGCTATATCCAATCTCTCGAATGGTTTGGCGTACCAGCTTTTGGATGTCAAGCTCTGACGACGTGGTGATCTCGCCGATCACATAAACGTCTTCGCCTTTCGCCATGGACTCGCACGCCACGCGGCTGCGCGGGTCGCCGGCAAGCGCGGCGTCGAGCACCGCGTCCGAAATCTGATCACACATTTTGTCCGGATGACCTTCTGTAACCGATTCTGACGTAAACAGATACCGATGGTTTGATCCTGTCACAGGATTCCTTTCTGACTCATATGAGGAGCTTCAGTCGCGTGCAAATGATACAAGTTACCATGCCGCTGGTTTTGCTGTCAACGGATTCTCACAAATGGAAGTGGAAGGGTCCATCGTATCCCCCTGTTCATTTGAAGTGTGTGAGTGACAAGAGCGGGCAGGAGGCGGCCGCCTTTGCGAGGCGTGACTAAGGCAGACGCCGCTCGGAACCAGAGCTTTTGGACTGTTTCTATCATGGAATGCGGCCTTGCGTATCGCTTCCCACAGGAGACTTTTCCGGCGCCTCCTGGTGGAGCGACGGATCGAGCGCGCCCTCCGCCCGGCCGACAGCATAATATTCAAATCGCGCGCGGCGGGCTGCGCGAGGGTCAAAGAAATTTCTTCCATCAACGAGAATTGGCGCTTCCATCAGGCCGTGGAGACGGTCGAAATCAATCGTTCGGAATTCATCCCACGCCGTGAGCAGCAGCGCTGCATGTGCGCCGCGCGCCGCTTCATAAGGGGACGAGCAATAGACGACTCGGCCGGAGCGAGGCGGCAATACCTGCTTGCAGTTCTCCATGGCCTGCGGGTCATAGAGCCGCACCGAAGCGCCCTCGGACAATAACGCCTCGATGACCCGCAGGCTCGGGGTCTCGCGAGTGTCGTCCGTATCCGGCTTGTAGGCCAGTCCCCAAACCGCAACGGTCTTTGCCTCGAGAACCTGCAGGGCTTGCCGAATTTTTCTAACGAGTGCTTCGCTCCGGCGCAGGTTCACGCGTTCAACTTCCTGAAGAATCCCGCAGTCCACGCCCTGTTCTCTCGCAAGATGGATCAAGGCGCGCAAATCTTTGGGGAGGCAAAACCCGCCGAACCCGATTCCAGACTGAAGAAACTGGCCGCCGATTCTCGGATCGAACCCGAGCCCTCGCGCAATGGTTTCGACATCGGCATCCACTTTTTCGCAGAGGTCCGCGACCATGTTGATGAATGAAATCTTTGTGGCGAGGAAGGCGTTGGCTGCGTGTTTGAGGAGCCCTGCTGTCGTCAGGTTAGTGACGACCTTGGGAGAATCCACGGACCGATAGAGGTCCTCCAAAATTCCGCGCGCCCAGTCGGATTCGGCGCCAATGACGATGCGGTCGGGATGGAAAATATCGTCCAGGGCCCGCCCTTCTCTCAAAAATTCCGGGTTAGAAGCCACATCGAATATCAGGATGCCATCGTTTGAAACAACTCCTGCGCCGGCTTTCCTGATTTTGGTATTCTTTGCGTAATGGAAAATCGCCCTTGTCACCCATTGGCCAGTGACGGGAGGAACAGTGC
Source organism: Acidobacteriota bacterium (assembly GCA_021828285.1). Taxonomy (GTDB): domain Bacteria; phylum Acidobacteriota; class Terriglobia; order UBA7540; family UBA7540; genus JAKASG01. Next base: position 34,906 of record JAKASG010000008.1, read on the forward strand.
TTTTGAGCACAATAAGCTTATCGCCGTTGAGGTTTTGCGCGATCGTGCGGACAACTGTCTCGACCTGGCTCAGGTCCGGAGTGCCATCTTCCCTCTGGGGTGTCCCGACGCAAACAAACACAACGGTTGCCTCTCGAATCGCTTCGGAAACATCTTCGGTGACGCGAAGCTTGCCGCTTTCCAAATGCCGTGCCAGGAGAGCTTCGATCCCCGGTTCGTAAAAATGTGGTTTACCGGTTTTCAGGATTGCAATCTTATTCGCATCCTCGTCCGCTCCCACCACCGGCCATCCCCATTCGGCGAAGCCCAAAGCCGTAGGAAGACCCACGTGCCCCATTCCAAGAACCACAATCGTCATTTCGTTTTTATTTGATCGGATCGTCATAAGCATGAGCTCAGCAAAATGGGAGCGGGGATTTCGGCCGCTGTGTGGTCCTCAAGCAGATGAAGCTCCGGCCTTCCAATAGACGACATAATGCCGGCCATGCACTTTGTAAAGTGGAGCGACAGGTGTGTTCCCCGACTGAAAGGCGGTTTGGAATGTCAGAGGTTGTCCATGCTGCGGCTCAACCCAGCCGTTTGGATTGCTTTCTGTCACTTGAATTTCTGGTGTTGGGACGGGGGAACCTCCGGGCGTCGTGTCGGAGTGGAGATAGGTATTCGCTTCCGTCAGTCCTTCGTCGCCGAGGAGTCCGGCGAGAACCAGAGGTCCATACATCATCGCCTGTTGCGAGTCGTCACCGGGCAGCGGTGCGGTGTGTAAGTTCATCGGCAATTCGATCTCGAGGCGGTCGCCGTCCTTCCATGTGCGGTCGAGCGTCAAGTAGCTGGCGGGGCTCGAGAAGACCGGAAGCAACCGGCCATTGAGCTTCACGGCGCCGGGCTTCGCAACCCAATAAGGAATTCGAACGTTGAGTGCAAGCGACGTCGGGCGTTCCAAGCGCAAAGTCAATGCCGTCGTTTCTTCTTCCGGGAAATTCGTTTCCTGGCGCAAGCGCAGTTCTTTTTCAGGCCAATTCAAATCCGAAGCGATAAACAAATTCACATAAAGGCTGCGGTGATTGTGGAAGTAGACGGTGTTGTTGAATTTTGAAAATTCTTCGGAGCCCGTCCCGGTGCAGCACCAGAAAGAGTGGAAAGGCGAATTGTAATATTTCCACCAGCCGCGCCCGAGCGGCAGGAAATAGCTCTTCAGTCCGTGCGCATCCTGAGTGCCCAGCCGGCTGTTAAAAAGCGTTCGCTCGTAATAATCCATGGCGCGAGGATCGGCCGTCCACCCGAAAATGTGGCGCGTGAGCTTGAGCATGTTGTAGCCGCAGCAGCATTCTTCCATGTTCTGGCCCACTTCATTGCCCAAGCGGCCGGGCCGGCCCATCCAATGTTCGTCGTAGCTGGTCCCTCCCGTGCAAAAAATGCGGCGGCTCGTGAGCTCCCGCCAGAAGTAGGCGGCGATATTGCGATAGCGCTCGTCGCCAGTCACTTCGTATTGCCGCGCGGCGCCGATCATTTTGGGAATATTGGTGTTCGCGTGCAGGCCCGTCAGCTCGTCTTTGAATTCGGCGAGAGGATCGAAAACCGCGTGGTGGTCGAAGCGCTTCGCCGTCCACAAATATCTCTCCTTGCCCGTCACGGCGTAGAGATTGCAAAGCACCTCGAGCATTCCCCCCTGTTCGACTTCGAGCACGCGCTGCATGTGTTCGTCGCTGAGAGGAGTCACCCACCTCTCAACCCAGCCCGCCATCCCTTCGAGAGTCTCGAGCGCCTGCTCGTTGCCGCAGTGCGTGTACATATCCAAATGGCCGGCCATGATCTTGTGCAAGGTATAGAAAGGCGCCCAGACCGGCTTGCCGTCGCGGAGCCGGTCGAAGAATTCCTCCGGGAAAGCGCTGAGATAGCCGTTGCCGTGCGCTTTTTGGCATTGCGCATAGACCGCGACCAAATCGCCGGCCTTCCTCTTGATGCCGTCGTCGCCCGTGCTCGCATACATCAGCGCCGAGGCCGAAAGATAGTGGCCACCGGTGTAATGGCCGCGCAATTCGCAATCCGGCTTTTCCCATCCTCCGAGCGGTTCGGCGGATGAGGGCAGCCCTGCGGTGATACGAAACATGCGCGAAAGCCGGTCATTCGGAAGCATGTGGAGATAGCTCTGATTGATTTCCATCTGCTTCTTGAAGACGCCCTCGCGCAGCCGCACCTGGCCATTTGGAAAGGGAAGGACTTCCCACGGCACAACTTCGAGGTTCGGAGAGCCGCCGCCGGGCGGACCCGCGTCCGCTACGGGATTTTGCGGCGGATCGGCGCGCAGAACGCCCGGCAGGGCCATTCCCGCCGCACTCATTGCGGCCAGTTCCACGAACTCTCTTCTGCTCAATTGCCGCCGCGCGCCCATTGGAATCCTCTATTCCCTCTGCGCTTACTCCGTCAGGAACTTGAAAATCGTTGTTTGATGATAAGTCTGGCCGGGCTTGAGTTCAGTGGTCGGGAACTGGGGCTGGTTGGGCGAGTCGGGATAATGCTGAGCCTCAAAAGTGTATGCTCCCCAGTGGAGATAGGCTTTCCCCCCCTTGCCGTGAATCAATCCGTCCGTGGTAAGAGAGTTTCCGGTGTAGAACTGCACGCCCGGCTCGGTGGTGAAGACTTCGAGCACGCGGCCCGATTTCGGGTCTACAGCGCGCGCCGCCAGAACGAGTCCAGGTCCCTTGCGATTCAGAATGTAATTGAAGTCGTAGCCGTGCGCGTAATTCAATTGCGAATAATTATCCCGGATGCGCGAGCCGATTCGCGTCAGCTTGCGAAAGTCGAGCGGCGTTCCGGCAACACTTTCTATCTTGCCGGTAGGAATCAGAGTGGGTCCGATCGGCGTGAAGCGATCCGCGTTGATCATGACCTCCTGATTCAGAATCGTTCCATTCCCTTGTCCGGCAAGGTTGAAATAGGAATGGTTCGTCAAATTGATGACCGTGTCCTTGTCCGTTGTAGCCGTATAGTTGATTTTCAGGGCATTGTTCGCTTCAAGCGTATAAACGACTTTGACGTGAAGGTCGCCGGGGAAGCCTGCTGCGCCGTTCCTGCTGAAGGTGGTCAATTCGAGCGTCGGAGATGCGCCATGCAGTTCGTGCGCCGTCCAGACTTGCTTGTCAAAACCGTCCGGACCGCCGTGCAGGCAGTTCTTGCCGTCGTTCGCGGGCAAATGATAGGTCTTGCCGTCGAGCGTGAAGCGCGCGTCGGCAATCCGATTCGCGTAGCGTCCGATGATCGCCCCGAAAAAGGGATCGTTCCCCAGGTATCCTGTCAGGTTGTCGAATCCGAGGACCACGTCGGCCATCTTTCCGTGCCGATCGGGAACGATGATGGACACAACGCGCGCCCCATAGGTCGTGATCTTGACGACCATTCCCGCGCGATTCGTGAGCGTATAAAGAGCAACCTTCCGGCCATCGGGCATGGTTCCAAAGGAGCTTTCTCGAATGCCCGCCTTGACGGCGCCGTATGCTTGCGCCAGAGACACCGCCAATCCGACGGTCAAAGCCATCGATAAAAAACGCCGATTATTCATCCGTTTAGTCCTCCGTGATGTAAAGACAAGCATACACTGAACCGCGCCAAATGTGCCGGGAGGTTTTGGCCGGCCGAATACGGCTCGCCGACTCGGTTGTCCTTGAGCGTCTCCGCCAATGTCTTTCGCCAAACCAATTTCTCAGGCCAGGTTGATTTCAAGTTTGGTGACCGAGGCGGGTTTGAACGTCCAGACAAATCGAGAGCCGGAAACGCTCGCGGGTCCTTCGGCCGGGTGGACGGCGTTTGGGTGATCGAAGTCGTTGTGGGCGTGGATATTCGAATCGGTCAGCACCGTAAAACGGCCCGATCGCGCGGAAGCGCCGCGGAGGACGATTTCCGTTTGGCGCTCTTCCGTCACGTGCGGATTCACCACCGTTATCACCAGCTTCTTTTCCTTTTCATGGAGCGAAGCCGATCCGGCAAGCCCCCACAAAGTCCTGTTCTTCCCTTCGTAATTGTAGGAAATGGAAGGAGCGTCCGCCACGAAGCGCAGCGACTGGCCGTCGCGGTGCGCCTTGTACATATCGAAGACCCAATAGACGGGCGTCACCGTGAAGCGGTCTTCGAGCGCCAGAAACAACGTGTTGATGTTATTGATCATCTGGGCGTTGTTGCACATGGCGAGCATTTCGGCGTGACGGTTAAAAACATCGAGCGTAATTCCGGTGACCAGCGCATCCCGCAGTGAGGGCGGATAACTGAAGAGATATGCCGGCGCGATGGAAGGGCCTCGGTGCCAGGCGCCCCATTCGTCAACCACCAGTTTGACGTTATGCTCCGTATCGATTTCTCCCATCGCCAGCCAATGCTTGGGAAGGAGCGAATCCATCACGTCCGCCTGCCACAGCATTTGGTACCAATCGGGAACGTCGAAATCAATGGAGCTGCCTTTCCCGGTTGTAAAACAGTAGTAGTGAAGGGAAAGCCCGAACATTTGCTTGAACATTCCCTTTCCCTTCGCCGCGAGAGCTTCAAAAAAGCCGCGCGTCCACTCGACGTTGGGATTGTCAATGCCGGCGCCCGCGCCCGAACCGACCAGATTCAGCTTCATACCGTAATTAGGGATCCACGCGGTGAAGCGTCGAAATTCCATGGCATATTCATGCGGCAGAAAATTCCCGCCGCACCCCCAGGACTCGTTGCCTACGCCCCAATAAACCACGCCGTAAGGATCCTTGCTGCCGTCGGCGGCGCGCTGCCTGGCCAGGGTGGTCGTGCCAGCCGGTGAATTGCAGTATTCAACCCATTGGTAGAAGTCGAGCGGGGTCAGGCTGCGAACGTCTGCGGCCACATAAGGCTTGGCGCCCGCGAGCCTGCAAAAGCGCATGAACTCCGGCGTCCCGAAAGCGTTCGGTTCGTACTTCTGCGGGCCGTCCGGCGCTTTCCATAGCTCGGGGACGTCGGCCCAGAAATTGGTGCGGACGGGGCGCTCCGCTCGCGGCCCGATGCCGTCGCGCCAATTGTAGCTGTCCGCAAAGCAGCCACCCGGCCAGCGGTCCACGGGAATTTTCGCCTGCCGCATGCGCTCGATCAGGTCCTTGCGAATGCCGCCTTCATTCGGGATCTTCGAATTCTCTCCCACCCAGATCCCATCATAGATGCAGCCGCCCAGGTGCTCGGTGAATTGGCCGTGGAATTCCGGGGCGATACGCCCGATGGGTTCGTCAAACAGGATTTCGATTGCTCCCCCGTGCGAAGTCTGTGGCCGCGCTGACCTCGGTGCAATGACGGCGGCGCTTAGCCCCAGTGATGAAGAAAGGAATTCTCGACGTTTCATTTTTCCAGCCTCTCAAGAGTGCAGTGGTTTCCGCTCAGGCGTCGTCACTTGGGCCGTCTCGCCGGAGCGCCTTGCACCTGCTCAAGCAACACGCGGCCGGCGTTCGGCGCGGCAAACGCCTTCGAAGAAGCGACCTCATCGCACCACGATGCGGGGCGCAATGTCAAGGGTTTCGGCGATGGCACGCAGGCAATTCTTGCCTGCCTGCGCGTCGTTTGCGTTCAGCCCGCGCTTCGATTGACTTCCGGACTCTACGGCACTATTCTTGCAGGCGTTTCTTGAAATGGCTCAGCCGTTTCTGGTGAACCGTGCGGCTGAACTTCGGCACGCAAAGGGGGACCCGTGAATTTTTCTGGAAATCGAATCTTGATCGCCATCATCGCCTGTCTTGGTCTTGTGGCATCCGCCGCGAATGCACAGGATGTTTCGAAGCTGCCTTTTATGAATCCCAACTTGCCGCCCAAGGTCCGCGCGGAGGACCTGGTGAGCCGGATGACGCTTAAGGAAAAATGCTCGCAACTCGTGAACCAGGCCCGCGCCATTCCGAGCCTCGGCGTTCCGGCTTACAACTGGTGGAGCGAAGCATTGCACGGCGTGGCGGTGAACGGCACCACGGAATTTCCCGAGCCCATCGGCCTCGGCGCAACTTTCGACGCGCCCGCCATCCACGAAATGGCTCGCGCCATCAGCATCGAAGCGCGCGTCGTCCACGCCGAATACATGGCCGAACATCATGGAAACTCGGCCATCTTCCACGGTCTCGACTTCTGGGCGCCCAACGTCAACATCTTTCGCGATCCGCGATGGGGCCGCGGGCAGGAAACTTACGGTGAAGATCCGTTCCTCACCGGCCGCATGGCGGTGGCTTTCGTCACGGGAATGCAAGGCAGCAACCCGAAGTATTACCGCGTGATCTCGACGCCGAAGCATTTCGACGCCCACAGCGGGCCCGAGCCGATTCGGCATTTTGCTGATTATGACATCAGCAAGCACGACCTGGAAGACACTTATCTTCCCGCCTTTCGCGCCGCGATCGTCCAGGGCCGCGCCGATTCCGTGATGTGCGCATACACTGCGCTCAACGGCCAGCCCGATTGCGCGAACCAGTTCCTGCTTCAGGACACGCTTCGTGGCGCCTGGCAGTTTCACGGCTACGTCGTCTCCGATTGCGACGCCGTGCACGACATTTTCACGGGCCATCATTACCGGCCGACGCAGCCCCAAGCTTCCGCCATCTCCCTCGAGCGAGGCATGGATAACGAGTGCGCCGACTTCTTCACCCCGGCCAAAGGCGACCAGGATTACAAGCCTTACCTCGAAGCCGTTCAACAGGGCTATCTTTCGGTCAGCGCGATTGACCGGGCACTCGTTCGCCTGTTCACGGCGCGGATCAAGCTCGGGATGTTCGACCCGCCCTCGATGGTCCCTTACGACCACATCAACCCGGATCAGCTCAACAGCCCCGCGCACCGCGCTCTGGCCCTCAAGATGGCCGATGAATCCATGGTGCTGCTGAAGAATGACGGTGTGCTTCCGCTCAAACCGACCGTCAAGCGCATTGCCATTGTCGGCCCGCTCGCCGATCAGACTGCGGTCCTGCTGGGCAACTATAGCGGCGTTCCGACCCACACCGTCAGCATGCTCGAAGGAATGAAAGCCGAATTTCCCAACGCCAAAATCACCTACGTTCCCGGAACGGAGTTTCTTTCAAACCACGGGAGTCCCGTGCCTGCCTCAGTGCTGACGACGCCCGACGGCAAGCCCGGCCTCGAAGCCGAGTATAGTTCAGGCATCAGCGTGTTCGGGAAATCCACGCCGCTCACCTCGCGTGTGGAACCGGACTTGAACCTGAACGCGAACAATCTTCCCGCCCAGGCCAAAGGACAACGGATGTTCTCCGTCGAGTGGACCGGCTTCCTCAATCCGCCCGAGACCGGCAATTACTACCTCGGCATAAAAGCAAACGGCTTTGCGCGCGTTACAGCCCGCTGGAGAACCATCGCGGAGACGTACCGGGGCGGAACGGATCTCGGGTGGATTCATCTGGAAAAGGGACAGCCGGTGAAGCTTAACGTTATTTACGGCCGAATGCCCGCCGCTGAGCCTGAGGCCCAGCTCATTTGGGCTCGGATAACGAACACGCCCGATCCGGCTGCCATTGCCGCCGCAAAAAAAGCGGACGTCGTGATTGCCGTCGTCGGAATCACGAGTCATCTGGAGAGCGAGGAGTCGTCGCTCGAGGAGCCTGGGTTTTTCCACGGAGACCGCACCAACCTCAAAATGCCTCAGCCTGAAGAAAATCTCGTGCGTGCCGTTGCGGCAACGGGCAAGCCCCTCGTTGTGGTGCTCATGAGCGGAAGCTGTCTCGCCGTGAACTGGGAAAAGGCCCATGCCGACGCCATTCTCGAAGCGTGGTATTCAGGCGAAGAGGGCGGCGCCGCAATCGCGGAGACTCTCAGCGGCAAGAACGACCCCGCCGGCCGCCTGCCCGTCACGTTTTATCAGAGCGTCCATCAGTTGCCGCTATTTGAGGATTACTCGATGCAGGGCCGTACTTACCGCTATTTCAAAGGCAAGCCGTTATGGCCGTTTGGCTACGGCCTTAGCTATACGACGTTCAAGTTCAGCGACCTCACGCTTCCCTCCGCAGCCATCAATGCGGGCGATCCGCTGAATGTTTCGGTGAAGGTGACGAACACCGGCGAACGAGCCGGCGACGTGGTTGCAGAACTCTACCTGAAGTTTCCGGATGTTCCGGGCGCGCCGGACATCGCACTCCGGGGATTCCAGCGAATTCATCTCGGACCGGGCGCGAGCCAGACGGTGAAATTTCATCTGAAACGCCGCGACCTGAGTATGGTCACCTCATCGGGACATATCATTGTCGCGCAGGGTAAGTACACGCTGTCCGTCGGCGGCGGCCAGCCCGGGACCGGCGCACCAACGGTCAGCGGCAATTTCGAAATCAACGGGCAAATCATGCTGCCGGATTGAGGCGACGCGGACTTGAGACCCGATGCCGCGACGTCTGCGCTCGCTTCAGGTTCGTGACAGGCCTCGAGAAGTCGGCCCCGCGAAATTCGGTGCGTAGGCTTCGAGCCCCCGAGGCCGCTGCGCGGCCGCCATCGCGCCCGGACGGTCACTGTGATGGCTTCGTGACCATGAAGCTGAATAAGCGTTCATAAACGCCCAGCGGGTTAAGCCTGTCTCGTCGCCCAGCATTAACCAACGAAACCTCATCTGGGACCCTGCGTTTTGCGGTCGCTATCCGAGCCTGGTGTTAATCGTGGACTGCTTTCAAACGCCATCAATGGGGGGGCCTTGATGAATCGCAGATTTACACCACATTGAATCGGGTCGGCGGCGAAGGAATCGCCAGGGCCGATTCGTGTGGGCGCGCCGCCGCTCGCGGCAACGGCCGGGATACTTCGGCTGGCGGGATAATAGAGCGTCTTTCCGTTCCCGATGAAGGTGGAATCCCGCTTTCGCGGGAATGACGCGTTGACCGCGCAATGGGCTCCGCGAGCGTCGGCCCTTCGACCAGCTCCCTCGCGAGCGCCCGCGTCTCTCGGAGGCGCTAAACCTGCAAGGTGTCGCCGTCGCGGGCGACGATCGTGTAAAGCACGGGGTTGACGAAGAAGCCGAGCAGAAGCGGCGAAATCAAGCCACCCACGATGACCCGGGCGAAGGGCCGCTGCGTATCCGAGCCGATTCCGTATGACAACGCGGCGGGAAGCAGGCCGAGACAAGCGACGAGCGCCGTCATCATGATCGGCCGCAGCCGGAGCAGCGCGGCTTCATAGGTCGCTTCCCGTATTCCTTTGCCTTCGAGCCGCAGCTTATTGATATAGGAATAAAGCACAACCGCCATCTCCGTCCCTACGCCGAGCAACACCAGCAAACCGATCCCAGACGAAACGCTGAAGGGCGTGTGCGTCAACTTGAGGGCCAGAAGCGCCCCGACCGGCTCCGTCATGATCACGCCGAGAGCAATGCAAACCGGAAATTTGAAGTTACCGTAAAGGGCAAAAAGGATCATGAAAATGAGCAGCACCGTGAGCGGGCCGATGATCCGGAGCTGGTGGCGCGCCGCAAGATATTCGCTGTATTCGCCGCCCCACGTCACGCGATAGCCGAGAGGCAGAGATTGAACGATCGGAGCAATCGCACGCTGTCCGGCTTTGACCGCGCTCGCCAAATCGCGTCCGACGATGCTGTATTGCACGCCGATGTAGCGCGAATTGTCTTCGCGATAAATCAGTGAGGCGCCGCTTTCGATGCGGAGGGTTGCGAGTTCGTTCAAAGGAATCTGCTGGCCGTCCGGCGCGCCGACGAGCAAGTTGCCAATGGCCTGCGGATTGTTGCGGAGCTGCGGTTCCATGCGGACGACCAGGTCGAAAAGCTTTTCCCCTTGAATGACCTGCGTCGCGGCCTCGCCACCCACGGCCGCCTGGATGACATCTTCGACGTCCGAGACGTTGATTCCGTATCGGGCGATCTTGGAGCGATCCACGTGAATAACGAGGCTCGGCTGGCCGAGTTCACGCACCACGGTCAGCGCCGAAAACCCGCGCACTTTTGAAAGCGTGCGTTTGATCTTGACCGCGGTATTCTGGAGCAAATTGAGATTCGTGCCGTAGATTTTGACGGCGAGCGCGCTTTTCAGGCCCGTTTCCGCTTCATCCACAGCGTCCTCGGCGGGCTGAGTGAAATTGAAGATGATGCCGGGAAAAGTTTTGAGCCGCTCGCGGATGGCAGCGATCAGTTCATTCTTCGTCCGTATTTTTCCCTCTTTCCACGTCTTGTCGCTATAGGGTTTGAGGCCGACATAAAACTCACAATTGAAAAATCCGGTCGGGTCGGTGCCGTCATCGGGGCGGCCAAGTTCGGATCCCACTTCGGTCACCTGAGGATAAGACATCAGAATGTGACGGATTTGCGGAGCGATTTTGGCCGACGAGCGCCAGGAAATCGTATAGGGCATTGTCGCGCGAACCCACAGCGCACCCTCATCGAGATGGGGCATGAACTCGGCGCCAATGCCGGGGATCAGCGCGAGCGTCCCGCTGAAGATTCCAACCGCCAGCGCCAGCGTGATGGCGCGATGATCGAGGCACCAATTGAGGTCCCGCGCATATTGGCGCCTGACCCACTCGAACGGCCGGTTGAATCGCTCGCGCGCGCCGCTTTTGAACCAATAGGAAGTGAGGACGGGAACCATGGTCAGCGAGAGAAGCAAGGCGCCGATCAAGGCAAAGGACATGGTGTCCGCCATGGGATGGAATAGCCGCCCTGAAGCTCCTCGCAGCGCATAGATGGGCAGGTATCCGGCGATGATGACGGCGACCGAATAAAAGACCGGGCGATCCACGTCGCGCGCTGCAGCAAGGATAACGTCGTGCAGTTCGTATTTCTGGCCATGCCGCAGGGCAAGTTCGCGGTAAATGTTTTCCATCATGACGACGGTGCCGTCAATGAGGATTCCGAAGTCGATGGCGCCGATGGAGAGCAAGTTGGCCTCGACGCCGCGCAGATGCAGGAAGATGAAGGCGAAAAGCAGAGCAACGGGAATGGTGAGCGCTGTGATGATGGCGGCGCGCCAGCTCACGAGGAAAAACATCAGTACGATCAGAACCAGAATCATCCCGCGCAGCAGATTGCCTTCGACGGTCGCGATCGTCAGCCGGACCAGGCCGGTACGGTCATAGAAGGGACGAATCTTGACGTCTTTCGGCAGAACCTGTGTGTTGAGCATCTGGGTCTCTTTTTCGACCCCTTTCAGCACCGTCTGGGTCTGCTCGCCCGTCCGCATGAGGATGACGCCTTCGACGGCGTCGTTGTGGTTCATGAATCCGAATTCGCCGAGGCGCGGGGCATGGCCGATCACGACCTTCCCGATATTGCGAACGAACACTGGCGCTCCCTTGTGGCTCGTCACCACAACATTTCCGATGTCCTGCCGATCGCGGAGGAGTCCGATCCCTCGAACGTAATAGAACTGACCTCCTTTCGAATAGAAGCCTCCGCCGGCGTTGCCGTTGTTGGCGGCTAGGGCCGAGACGACCTGCGGGACGGTGATGTGGTAGCTGTAAAGGCGAGTGGGGTTCAGCAGGACTTGATACTGCATGACGGTTCCGCCAAGACCCGAATCGTCGGCGACTCCGGGGACGGACCGGTAGGCTCGATTGAGAACCCAATCCTGAATTGTTTTCAGCTGCTGCGGCGTGCGGTCCGGACTCTCAAGAACATACCGATAAACCAGATTGCTCGGGCTCGACATGGGAGCAATCGAGGGCGTAACGCCCTGCGGCAGATTGACGCCGGAAAGACGCCGGAAGGCTACATCGCGCGCGAAATAGTTGCCCGTGCCGTAATGGAACGTCAAAGCAACGTAAGAAAGTCCATAAAGGGAGATCGAGCGCATCGCCTTGAGGCCGGGGATGCCGTTCATCTGAATTTCAATGGGAACAGTAATCAGCCGCTCGACTTCCTCGGCGGCGTGGCCGGGCCACTGCGTGATGATTTCGACGAAGGGAGGGAACAAATCGGGATAAGCATCCACCGGCATCTGACGGAAGGATAAAATCCCGCCCACTGCGATGAGGGCCACGAGCATCAGAATGAAGAACCGCTGGTGAAGCGCGAAATGCACAATCCGGTGGATCATGATGGTTCAAGCACCTCGGAGTCGTTAATTGCGCGGGCGAAGATCAAAGTCGCCGCACCTACCGTTCCCGCGAAATCGCAAATTGCAAAAACAAACTTCCGTTGCCGACAACCTTTTCTCCCTCGCGCAGTCCGCCCAGGATCTGCGTTTGTCCGCCCTGGCTTTCGCTGAGCGTGACGAGGCGCTCGGCGAATTGGTCTTTCCCGCGAGCGATGTAGACGAACGGTTCGTTCTCACTGTTGCGGAGAATGGCGGCGTTCGGGACGGTGAGGCCCGTGATCTTCCCGGCCTCGAGGGTCGCCGTCACGTACATGTCCTTCTTCAGCATGCCGCCGGGATTGCTCGTGACGATGCGCACCTGAAGCGTGCGTGTCACGGGGTCAAGCGCCGGCGCGATATAGGAAATCCGCCCCCGAAACGCTCTCGAATAAGCGTCCGTCGTGACGGTCACCGGCTCGCCGAGATGGATAGCCGCAAGGTCCTTTTGATAAACGTCAACCAGCACCCAAACCGTGCTCGTGTTGGAGATCGTGAAGACTTGCGTTGAGCCCGCTTGCACCACTTCTCCGGGTGATGCCATCCGCTGGACGACTTCTCCGCTGATCGGCGCAAGGACCGGCGCCACTTGCGTCGCGGGGCCATTCGCAACGCGCGCTGGATCGGCGATGCCGAGCACGCGCAAGGATTGCTCCGAGGCCTGGAGATCGGCGAGCGCCTGGTTGCGCGTGGATTGCGCCTGCAGGAGATCCGCTTGAGCAATTGCGTGATGGGCGTAAAGGTCCTTCGCGCGCTGGTAATTGCTGACGGAAAGGCTGTAGGCGTCGCTCGATTTGAGGTAATTCGACCGCAACTGCGCAAAGTCCGCGCTGCTCACATCGAGCATCGGCTGGCCGGCGCGGACGAACTGTCCGGCATCAACCAGGATGTGCGTCACCGGGCCGCTCACCTGGGGAATGACCGGCGTCGTCTCATACGCGTTGTAGGTAACCGAGCCGGGAAGATGGAGCACGTGCAAAATCGTTTCTTCCTGTGCGCTCACGATCTGGAGATTTGACAACTGGTCCCGCGGCACGGAGAACAGTTGCGCCTTGGGCGCTCCTGCCGAGCCATAGGCGGTGGTGGTGGCTGCGCTGGGCGTGGACCCGGTCTGTCCGCAGCCCGCGAGAACGAGCAGGGAAAGAATTCCGAATGCCAGCAGCGCTCGGGTGGCGAGCCGGCCGCGAATGAATTTCCTATTGTTCATGGTAAGTGCCTCACACCGACCGCTTCACGCAGTTGTTCGACCGCCAGCATATAATTCACCAGGGCCTGGCGATAGGCCAGCTCAGTCGAGCGGTAACTGCGCTCGGCGTCGAGAAAATTGAGCAAGCTCACGGCGCCGCGCTCGTAAGCGTACTCGCTGATTTGCAGTGATTCTTTCGCCTCGTTGAGATATCCGGATTCGAATAGTTTGATGACTTGCCGGTCGGTCTTCATGGTTTCGTAGGCGTTGCGGACGTCCGTCATTACGGCCTGCGCAACGGCTTGGCGCTCCTCATCGGCTTGGGCGATCGCGACGTGGGTCCGGGCGATTTCACCCTGGTTGCGGTCAAAGATTGGAATTTCAATGTTGGCGATGAAGCTCGCGCTGTTGATGCCTGCGACGTGGGTGTAATAGAGCGTGGTGGTCAGGTCGCGCTTGCCGTTCGCCCGCGCGAGCTTGTAATCGCCGCGGGCGGCGGTGATTCCCCGCTCGGCGGCCATGAGATCGGGCCGGCGCTTGAGCGCGAGAAGCTGCAGGTCTTCCCGGTGAGCGTGAATGGGAACGAAGGCGAGATGCCCCGCGACGTCATAGTTCGCGGGCACGGCGTTGTAGCCGAGCAGTTGCCGCAGGCTCGCCAAAGATTCTGTGAGCGAAAGCCGCGCCGCGGAAGCGTCCGTCTGGAATTGGAGAAGCTGGAGTTTGATCTTGAGCAGATCGCCTTCGCTGATGGCGCCCGAGTGATATTGCGATTCGCTCGTCTCGACAGTCTTCCGGAAGCTTACCAGATTTTGCTGAGCGAAGCTGAGCGCGGATTGGGAGAACAGCGCCCCGACGAATTGCTGTGCGACGCTGAACGTCAAGCTGCGAACGTCGTCATTGACCAGCGATTCGGTCACCGCCGTCTGGTCGCGTGCCGCTGCAAGGCGCGCCTGGCGCTTGTGCCCGCGCTCCCAGGTGTAGCTCGCGCCAACGTCGAATTCCGTGATGTTGTTCAAATTTGTTCCGTTGAACTGGCTGGGGACGAGGGGTACGAACAGGTCGTCGTAGGTAAAGACGGGATTGGGCCGCAGCCCGGCCGTGATCTGCTCGGCCTGGCTCTGTTCGATCGTGTTGCGCGCGGCCTTGAGGGAAGGGTTATGCCGGAGCGCCAGTTGGATCGCCTGGTCGAGGGTAATGCGCACCGCCGCAGGCGGCGACTGGCCGGAAGCCATCGCCGCTGCTGCGAGCCCCGCCAGCACGGCTTGGACGATTCGGCGAGTCCAGGTGGATTGAAATTTCAAAGACGAGAATGAATGCGATGGATTTCTCATTTACATTTAACCGCCTTAATGATTAGAGCAGGGAAAGCGTACGCTTCCGCTCTAGGGTTCTTGAGTGGACGTCAAAGCTGAGAATGCTGGGGAAATTTATGCGAGAGGGGGCGCGCGTCCGCAGGTAGCAGGACGTTGGCGTGAGTGAGCATCCGTTGGGCGGGGGGGCGGCAGAAGCGAGATGAGGACAGTCGGCCGCCATGAGGCCGCCGAAATCGCTGCCCGCGCTCCGTTGTACCGCACCACCTGGCAGATGGGGCAGAAAAGCGGGTTCGAGTCACTCGAATGCGTCGTTGTAAAGACCCGCTGGATCGTCGGGCCGCTGCGGTTCATCACCGCTTCGAGCCTGTCGTGATGGTGAAGACCGGCGATCAGCAGGAAATAGCACTGCATCGCCACCAGCAGGCTCGCCACTATCGCCTGCCTATTCGCTTTTTGGAAAAGACGGCTCACGGAATCGTATCTTACTACAATTCGCTCTTCCTCGCCCGCCGCCAGGCATCGAGGACTTTCGGCAAACCCCGGCTTTTCGATGCTTCTAGCGCCGCCATTTGGGGCGATTGAGTGGATGACGCGTCCCGTGCAATGGTTGCACGGCTTCGCGTGCCCGAGACCCCTTCTGCCTTACCAAAGGGAAAAGGAGTGGGTGGAAAGATATTGAAGCGATTTGAGCCGAGGGAAAAGGCTTTTGATATAGTCCGCGTGAAGCAAGCGCTGCGTGTTGAGCGGGGCGCGATTCGCAGAGTTTTCAACGGGTATTTGGGGCGCCTATGTTTCACCGCAGGCGATGGCCCGTGGTCATTCTGCTCGCCGGCTTCCCGCTGACGGCTTTGGTCGCGGCCACACTTTGGCGCGCCTCGCGGGCGCTTTGAGACGGCGCCTCCGCATCATTATCTCTCGCACGTCGGGTGGTCGCCGCAGCTCTTTGCTAGCAGTCGTAAAACGGAAAATATTTTCTGTCAAACGGCTGCCAAACCTGTTGGTGGTGGCGTGTCTTCAATCGGTTACAAAATTATTTGGGAAGCAATCAGAAAGGGTGGTTTTCAGACGAGGCGGCTTGTCGGGCTTGCGGCTGTTGGCGCGGGGGCGACGAACCACTTGTTGGCTGGGTCGCGATCAATCGTGAGTTCGGATGGGAATTTATTCGAAGTTGACCTGCCCCCGTTCTCTGTGCCAATCATAATTCGAGTTCCGGGGTAGTTTCTTGCTTTTGCTCTTCCCTGCGGTGCAGCTCGAAGGGAGCCGTAGGCGACCGGAGAGCTGCACCGCACGCTATGAACTCTTGCGGGGTCTGCCAGTTGAATCCAAGCAGGCAACCAGACCTTGAAAGGGCTGATAACGACCCGACAACTTTTGTGCCTGTGCAGGCTGTTGGCGAACGCCTTGGCGAAATAACCACGCCCGAATTGCGCCCATTTGCGCAAGTGCGAAGGGGCCACACATACTTTGGCGAAGGCGATGTCCTTTTCGCGAAGATAACGCCTTGTACGCAGAACGGGAAGCACGCCATTGTTCGCCATGCACGAGAAGCGGCAGGGGTCCCCACAAAAGTCCCCACAGTCGAACATGCACCAAAACGGGGCAACTGAGGATGTCCTTGTAAATTAAAGGGTTGGATGGTGAGCCGTGAGGGAATCGAACCCCCAACCTACTGATTAAGAGTCAGTTGCTCTACCAATTGAGCTAACGGCCCATCTTGTTGTTGTGCAAGGGCCGGCTGCATCGAAGCAGAATTCGCGCCGCTCCGCGCAATCAGGGCCCCTGCGCGACCGCTGCGACTGGCGCGGTCCACGTCTTGAACGCAACTGAGAAAGTGTAGCACGATTTCAGAGCAGCTCGTCACGCAAAACGGCGCACTTGTTCATATTCCAACCGCTAAAGCGGACGAAAGCGTTTCGGAGACAAAGGGGTCGCGTCTGTATGGTATTATCACAGCGGGAAAACTCAGTGTCGAAAATTCTTGAAACTGCGCGCAAAGTTTTGAGCATCGAAGCGCACGCGCTTGCCGAGCTGGTCGAGCGGCTTGACGACCGTTTCGTTCGCGCCGTCGAAACGCTCTATCAATGCCGGGGGCGCGTCGTGGTCGCGGGAATGGGCAAGTCCGGGTTAATCGGGCAGAAAATCTCATCCACATTATCGAGCACCGGCACACCCTCATTTTTCCTTCATCCCGCCGAAGCGCTGCACGGCGATCTCGGGCGGGTCGTGGCGGGCGATGCGCTCATCGCGCTTTCCTACAGCGGCGAGACGGAAGAGCTGCTGCGGCTGCTCGATACGGTGAAGCGTCTGGGCGTCCCGCTGATTACGCTGACCGGAAATCCGGCTTCGACGCTCGCTCAGGCGAGCGACATCGCCATTGACACGGGCATTCATCGCGAGGCTTGTCCTTTGGGCCTTGCCCCGACAGCTTCGACGACGGCCATGCTCGCCATCGGCGATGCCTTGGCCATGGCTCTGCTCGAGAAGCGCGGCTTCAACGAAGAGGATTACGCTGCGCTCCATCCGGCCGGTGGGATCGGCTTCAAACTGCGGCGCCTCGAGAATGTGATGCACACGGGTGAGAGCGCCGCTATCGTTTCACCGAAAACGGCCTTGCCTGACGTGATTTATGAAATCAGCCGAAAAGCTCTGGGTCATGCGGCCGTGGTGGACGCGGGCGGACGGTTGCTCGGAGTCATCTCAGACGGCGATTTGAGAAGATTCTTCCAAAAACACGGCAGCGACGCTTTCCATGAGACTGCCGAGGATTGTATGACTCGCACGCCGGTCACTCTCGGCCGAAAAGAACTCGCCACTCGCGCGTTGAACCTGATGGAAGCCCGGAAAATCACTTCAATCATAATCGTGGATTCCGAAAATCGTTTCGAAGGCGTTGTTCATTTGCACGACCTGTGGCGAACGGGCATGGTTTGAAATGATTCATCCGGCGGATTCGGAGGCGGACACGACGAGCGGCTTAAGCCGGCAGAAGGCTGGATTCACATTGCAGAAACAGTTTCCGCTTCGAGGGTTTTGCGCTCATTTTGACTGAAAACTGAGAACTGCCGGCCCAGGACTGCTTCGATATGACCTCTCAACTTCGCGCTCGCGCACGCAAGATCAAGCTGCTGCTGCTGGATGTGGATGGCGTGCTCACCGACGGCCGCATCTATTACCTTCCGCAACCGGGCGGCAGAATGATTGAAACCAAGACGTTCCACGCGCGCGACGGGCTCGGCCTGAAGATGCTTCGAACTGCGGGGATCCAAACGGGAATCATTTCCGGCCGCACATCGCCCGCTGTGGAGTATCGCGCCCGCGAGTTGGAGATTGAGTTCCTGCAGGAAGGGATTCTCGATAAGATTGTCCCTTACGAGAAAATTCTGCGAGCGGCGGGATTGCGCGATGCCGAGGTCTGCTACGTCGGAGACGATGTGGTGGACTTGCCCGTGTTGCGGCGCGCCGGGCTGGCCGCGACCGTTGCCGACTGTCATCCTCTGGTGCGCCGGCACGTTCATTACATCACACGCGCACCTGGCGGACTTGGTGCTGTGCGCGAGGTGGCCGACCTCATTCTCACCGCGCAAGGAAAATGGAGTCAGGCACTCGGCAGGCTGCGCTCGCCCGCGTAGGCGCATCTCCGACGACCGGAAGTTTCAAAGCTTCCCGAGCGCTTTGGTGATGCTCTCGAGTGCGTTCGACGGAAGCTCGGAAGGCACGCGGTCCGTTGCGCGGCGAGCGTAAAGGTTCTTGCCGACGCGGGCGACCTCCACGGTTTCAATCTGGTCTTTCACTCCAAACCCCACCGTAAACCTTTCGCTGGGTTTGGTCAGCCCGTAAGCGGCCATGTCCGTGGGATTTTTGGCGGGAAACGATTCCGCCCTCAGGTCGGACAAGCTATCGATCAAATTCTCCATCTTCGCGCCCGGCACTGCTTTGGGCCGGGGAACGGTTTGTTTCCACTTGCCCCCCATCTTCTGAAAAACCCTTTTGCCCTGGGGAGTCACGACTTCCACAAGCTTCACCTCGATCGGCGAAAAAGAAAACAAGGTTTTTTCACGAAGCTGTTCCGGCGTTTGCGAAAACGTCATAATGAAGTCGTTGCCCAGGGTAAAAACGGGATCGAGCGAGGAGTTCATCGCGTCATAATTGCCGCCAGTTTCTTTGCCCAGGCTGAGGGTTTGCGATTGGCCGCCGGCCATGACTTGGATGGTCATGGTCGGGTTCGTCAAGCCATATTTCGCGAGGTCGGTTTTGCGGTCGCTGACGAGGCTGAGCATTGAAAGGCCGCGCAACTCGTCGAGCATCGTTTCCACCGTCATGTGCTTGGCGCGCACTTGCGGCGGAAGGTTGATGTCCCAGACACCGCGCGCGTTTTTGGCGAGCGTGTAGGCTTCCCCTTTTTTCCTCACGCTGATCTGATCCACGTTGTCGAGATTGAGCGTGATGACGCGCTTGTCGCGGAGGTCGAAGAGATTCTTCTCGAGCGAGTCCTTCATGTAATCCGCGAGCAAGACGACATTCGGGTTTCCTCCGGCTTGCGCGTAAACGCCGTCGCTCGTTGGCGTCTCATCGCCGAGCAATACCGTTACCGGAGCTGTCTGGCCCGTCACAGCGATGGAAATTGTCTCTGCGGGATCTTTCAGGCCGTAATCGGAAAGGTCGGAGGGATGCGGGTCCACGACTTCCTGGACGGTCGCACCCGTCAGGCTGTTGAGAAATGCTTTGACGTCCGTATCGCTCGCTGGCAGTTTCTCGGGCGCCGTAATCGCCCAAGCTCCGTTTTCCTTGCTCACCGTGAAGGGCTTGCCACCACGCGGCGTGAGCGTGAGCGACTCGATGTCTTGCTTGCGAATGTCGAGAAGCTTGTCGTGAGTTTTCGTCTTGGAGGGAGGTGGAGTCTTCGCGGCCCGGCGGTTGTAAAAATAGAAGGCGCCCCAGAGAACGGCAAGAACGGCCAGTGCAATGAAGGTATTAAGATATTTCCTGCTCATCTCCGCTGCCACCACACGCCCGCGCCAATGAGGATCACGGCCAGCGGAAGCCCAATGACTCCGAAATAGAGGAATTGGCCCATTTGTCTTTCAGTGATATTGAGATGCTGCCTTTCGTGAGGTTTCGGGCCGATGGAAATCAGGTTGGATTGCGCCGCCAGCCAGTTGATGATGTTCATGAAGAGGTCGGGATTGCCTTGATCGTGGAAGAAAGCGTTGTCCGCCCATTCAGAGGATCCCACGGCCACGAATCGCCCCGCATCTTTAGCGCTTCCGCTTTGCGGAGTGATCTTTCCGGAAACGGCCACCGTCAGCGGCCCTTTCGGATCGTTCTGTCCAGGCCGCAGGCTGATTTGCTGCATGCTGGGCGTCCAGTTGCTGATGCCAAAGCTGTCGCCGGAAGTCTTGCAGAGCGAGTCCGTGGTGACTCCTGAAGGAGCGTTTTCAGCAATGTCGAACGAGCGGGTCAGGGGCAGCAGCGTTGCAATCACCGAGCCGTGAGCGTGAAGAGGTTCGACGATGGAGCTTGACCCGTAACTGACGATGAGCGGCATGTAAGGCTGTGTCCCGAAGATCTGAGCCATAGGATTCAAGTCAATGACCAGGTCGTTTTGCGCCGTCACGCCCCATGCCGCGAGCATCTTGGTCAAATTGGGCAAATCCATTCCGGGATCGAGAAGGAACATGGCGCGTCCGCCGTTTTCCACGTATTTCTGGACGACATCAATTTGAGCCGGCAGATAATCCGTCTTCGGCCCCGCGGCCACAATCATGGAGCAATCGCTCGGGATCTGCTTCTGATTCAGCATGAGCTCGGTCGCCGAGTAACTCTCGTCGCCGAGAGCCGCTTTCACTTCCGAATAACCGCTGCGGCCGTTTGCGCTCAAGCTCCGCTCGCCATGGCCTTGAATGAAGCACGCCGTTCGCTTTCCATTGAGGATTCGAATCAACGCGTCCGTCACGCCCTGTTCGTTCGCGGTCTGGGCCTTATAATGGCGCTTGCCCGCTCGCACCACGATGGTTCCATCCATATT
Source organism: Acidobacteriota bacterium (assembly GCA_021828285.1). Classification (GTDB taxonomy): domain Bacteria; phylum Acidobacteriota; class Terriglobia; order UBA7540; family UBA7540; genus JAKASG01. The sequence goes on from JAKASG010000008.1 coordinate 55,468, forward strand.
GACGCCGAACTCGCGCGCGAGGCGGGGCTGGCGAACCGGATCCACGTATTGAACCCTGATCTCGTTCGAGGTGACCCGATAGCTCTGCAACAAGTCGTTCGCGGGACCGAATTCCTGTTTTTGGCCGAAATAGTAAATGTGGACGGGCCGCTTCAAGCTCTTCACGAGTTTGACGCTTTGAGGAGAAAGGCTGAACTGTTTGTTCGGCGTCAGGTCCCAGCGGTGGTCATGTTGATTGACGAACCAGTTCACGAGGATGAGGATGGCGATGAAGATCGCGCTGTAAAGAACCAGGTTCACGCCTTCGAGCGCACGCCCGCCTCTGACGCCGGATTTCCCCTTCGGATGCTGCTCCTGGGGCTCTTTCGTTTCCTGTTTCTCGTCGCTCACGACGCCCTCCCTTTCAGCGCTTCCACCGAGCGAGCGGTGAGGAACAAGCCCAGCGCAATCACGGACAGGTAATAAATCAGGTCTTTCAGTTCGATGACCCCCTTTGCAAAATTATCGAAGTGGGTGGTGAGAGACAGGTACGCCAAAATCCGTCCCATGGGACTCGTCGAGTAAGCGGAAACCCAATTGAAAACGTAGAGCAGCAGGAACACGCCGAATGAAACGCCTCCAGCGATAATCTGGTTCTTGGTGAACGTCGAGATCCACATGCCGAGCGCCAGCAATGCGGCGCCAAAAAGCAGAATGCCGAGCGCTACTGCCAGCAGCGGCTTCGCGGCGGGATTGCCGTAAATGAAAAGTATTCCGACGTACAAGAAAGTGATGACGATGAGGATCGCGTAAAGCGCGAACGCTCCAAGAAATTTTCCCATGATAATCTGGAAGTCCGTGAGCGGCGAGGTCAGCAGCAGTTCGATGGTCCCCGAGCGCTTTTCTTCCGCGTAGAGCCGCATCGTGATCAGGGGAATCAGGAAAAGCAGGACCACCGTCAGCACGCCTTCAAAAAGCGAACGGATGATGATTTCGTTGATGCTCATCGAAGGCATGCCCATGCCGCCGCCCATGCTCTGCATTCGAAAGCTCTCGACGACATATTCGGCGGTGATGTTATAGAAGAAAAATCCGCACACGACCGAATAGGCCGCAATGATGAGATAAGCGATCGGCGAATGGAAATAGGCGCGCAGTTCGCGTCCCGCGATCGCCAGCGTATTTCGCATCCCTTAATCCTCCTCGATGACTCGCGTATGAATATCCTGCGCCGCTACAAACGTTTCGCAACCGCCGCGGCGATATCCGGCGCCCGGCCCTTGCGATTCCTCAACTGATGTCGAGCGCCGGGCTGGGAGCGGATTCCTGAGCCTCGCTCAAGTCCTTCGTCGTGAGCTTAAGGAAAATATCCTCCAGGCTGAGCCCGCCGGTCTTCAGCTCGAAGAGCTTCCAGCCCGATTCCACCACGGTCTGCGCGAGGTCGGCGCGCACGTCATGTCCTTTTTCCGCGTGAACTTCGAGCGTCACCTGCGTTCCCGCGGCCTCACGCGGCTCGACCACGTTCACCCCCGTGATGCGCTGCAACTTATCGATAATTTCAGGCGCAGGGCCTTCGACAATCAGCACGATATCTTCATAACCCTGCAACCGCCGGACCAGCTCGTCGGGCGCGCCTTCAGCCACCACTTGTCCCCCGCTAATGACCAAAACGCGCTGGCAGGTCTTCGAAACCTCCGGCAGGATATGCGTGCTCAAAATCACGGTGTGATCGCCCGCAAAACTCTTGATCAGTTCGCGCGTTTCGATGATCTGCTTCGGATCGAGCCCTGCGGTTGGCTCATCCAGAATCAGAACGTCCGGGCTGTGGACGAGCGCCTGTGCAAGCCCCACGCGCTGCCGGTAGCCTTTCGAGAGCTTGCCGATCTGCCGCCGCTGTACGTCGCCGATCGCGCACCGCTCACTCACGTCGCCCACGCGTTTCTTGATGTCGCCGCGCGCCACACCCTTGATTCGGGCGGCGAAGGCCAGATATTCGGAAACGGTCATATCGGGATAGACGGGAGGCGTTTCCGGGAGGTAGCCGATATGTTTCTTCGCTTCGAGCGACTCGGTTCCGACATCGAAGCCCGCGACGCGCACCCGGCCCGAAGTCGGAAAAAGAAACCCGGTGATAACGCGCATCGTTGTGGTTTTCCCCGCTCCATTCGGGCCGAGGAAGCCCAGAATCTCACCTTTCTGCACCGTGAAACTCACGTCGTTCACAGCGAGCGTCGGTCCATATCGCTTTGTCAATCCCTCGACTTCAATCATCGTTGGTTGCCCTCAGGATGGACACTCTTCCTTGCGCCCCTGAATTGAACCTTGCAAAGCCGCGAAAAGCCCGCGGCTTCTTTCGGCGGCCGGGCGGCCAGGAGCCGCGGCGTCCTTCGCGGCTCGGCTTGAGGCATGATTTCGGTGCGCGCCCACGCAAGCTTGCGCACGATTGCATTGCGGCAACATAATAACGATTGTTAGATTAGCACAAAGGTTGCCAGTGAATGGGTGGTTTTTTGTCGCGGAGAAATTTGAGGGTGGTGAAGTTTCGCGTCCGCGCCTTCGGTGGAAGCAAACGGCCCGGCGGGCGTTCTAGCCCCTTGCCCCAAGGAGGATGAGGTGGATCTAAAGGATCAAATCGCTCTGATTACCGGCGCCTCGAGCGGCATCGGCCGCGCAACCGCAGAAGTGATGGCCCGCGCCGGAGCGAAGGTCGGAATCAATTATTTGAAGAACAAGGCGGGTGCAGAGCAAGCCGCTGCTACGATTCGCAATTCAGGCGGCGATGCCCTGGTGATTCGAGCCGACGTCACCCGCGCGGCGGACGTTCAAGTGATGGTCGGCGCGGTTCGGGAGCGCTGGGGCCGCGTGGATATTCTCGTGAATAACGCGGGAGATTTGCTCGCCCGCCGCATGCTCGCGGAGATGACGGAAGAATACTGGGATCAGGTGATGGCGCTCAACCTGAAGAGCGTGTTCCTTTGCGTCAAAGTGGTTTGGGAAGAAATGGCGGCGCGCAAAAGCGGTTGCATCATCAATATGTCCTCCATTGCGGGCCGCAACGGCGGAGGGCCGGGCGCCGCCGCCTACGCCGCGGCGAAAGGTGGGCTGATTACTTACACGAAAAGTCTGGCGAAGGAATTGGCGGCTTATCAAATTCGTGTAAACGCCATCGCGCCCGGCGTCATCGAAACGCCTTACCACGAGCGTTATAGCCCTCCCGAAGTCATGAAGAAATTTGTTGCGCAAATTCCGCTCGGCCGAACCGGACAAGCTGAGGAAATCGCCGCCGTCGTCGCTTTCCTCGCTTCCCCCGCTGCCCGCTTCATCACCGGCGAGACCATCGAAGTCAACGGCGGGCAATGGATGGATTAGGCGGCGACGGTTCTCTCAGGAAGCGCTGGATCGCTTCGAGGACGCTTCGCATCATGGCAGGCGTCAGCCGGCCCGTCTGCGTGTTCTGGCGGCTTGGATGGTAGGATGCAAAAAGCCGGGGGAAGCCCTCCGGCAGCGAGTACGATGCGCCGTGCGCAAACTTGAATTGAGACCGGGGCGGCAGCGTGACCTGGTCTCGAACGATGCGAAGATAAGCGTCGAACGCGATGCGCCCGAGCGCGAGAACCGCGCGCACGCCGCTCAGAAGCTCGAATTCCTTTTCAAGATAAGGCCTGCAATTTTCAAGCTCGCGCGGCCGGGGCTTGTTCTTGGGCGGAGCGCAATGGATGGCTGCGGTGATGTAACATCCGCGCAGCCGAAGACCGTCATTCTTCCTCCGCGACTCCGCCTGGTTTGCAAAGCCTGCTTCAAAGAGCCTGCGATATAGGAAGTCTCCCGATCCATCCCCCGTGAACATTCGCCCCGTCCGGTTGGCGCCGTGCGCGGCGGGCGCAAGACCGAGAATCAGAAGCTCCGCTTCCGGATCGCCGAAGCTCGGCACCGGCTTCCCCCAATACTCCCATTCGCGATACATCCGCCGTTTCTCGCGCGCTACGCGGCCGCAATAGCGCCGGAGCCGCGCGCACTTCTCGCAGGCGATGATCTCCCCTTGTAACCGTTCAAGCGATTCATGGCGAATGTTGGGCTTGTCTTGACCCATTCAAACAGTCTTTGGCGTGAGGGCTGAGGTTGCAAGCTGCAGGAGGAGGTGATGAATCATCTCCCGGTCGGCGTAATGCATATGGAGAAATTCAAAAGCCGTGCCGACACCGGGGATGCATCGTCGCGCGGTGGCCACGATGCGCGCCGTTCGATGGCCAAAGGAGATTCCCAGCCGAACCACCGTTCCAACGGGAATATCCATCGGGCATTCAATCATGATGCCGTTGGAACTGATATCGATCATTTCGCCCGTGAAGCGCAATCCGCCCCCCAACACGCCGACGGGAATTCGCTGGTTGACGTGAAAACGCTTCGCTTGTCTGCCTGCCAAACTCGATGACGACCCTTCTCTGGATTCCGCTTGCTGGCCGACGAGCACAGATCGAAAGCTCCTACACCGGAGTCTCTCTGCTTCGGCTCATTCTTACATAACCTTGCGAACTGTCAAGGGCAAATCGCACCCCAGGGATCGGTCTTGAAGGGGCGAGGCCAATTCAAAATCTTGCAGGGTTCAGATGCGGAGCGGGAAAATCGCCTGGCGCAATCGCGGCGATTTCCCGGGCTCACGCGGGCAATGGATGGCTCAGGAAAAAACTTCCGGCAATCCGGCTCATTGCTCAATACGACCGATGAATGAAGGGACCGGCGGTATCAGGAAGAGATTTCCCAGGAACTGATCGGGTGGTTGGCAAGGAATTCCAGGCCATAGTCGCCATCCTCGGATCCCGGAATCACTTTTCCCCAAACCACCCGCGCTCGAACCCCATAGCGCGGACCCTCATTGGGAATCAGCTCTGCAATCTGGCCAACGGCCAGTAAGGCATGGCCGCGAATGCGAACTCCATGTTCGGAAACGTCCAGCATGCTCATGACTTGCGAAGTTCGCGCGCCGCCGTTTTCGGCGATCACCGTCACAGGAACACTGACGTTAACGCGTTCATAGACCCTTCCCGGAGAATAAGTCTCGTTTCTCATGTTTCGTTAGTCACCCGTGACCGGCCACTTCCCAGAGCATATAACGATCGTCAGGGTGGAGCAAGCGGATTCTCGCCCGCGCGGGACCTTTTGGGCTAGT
>JAKASG010000087.1 GCA_021828285.1 Acidobacteriota bacterium
GGTTCCGGCCCGCATCCACTGCCGGAGAATTTTCGCTTCCTCCGCATCAAGGGAAATGACTGCCGCTTGTTTGCTCATGCCGGCAGTCTGACATATAACGCTTACTAATGCAACTAAACACTAGCCCCTGGTAAATCAAAATTTAGTTGACGAATTGAATAACAACTGGTATATCCATCTTGTTGATACTGGCCGGTCGGTAGGCGCTTCGGGCGAGGGACGGCAAGCGCTTGCGCGGCGCTGGAGGGAGGAGTTCACGCTATGGGTCAACCTGTTGCGCCGCGCCGAAAAGTGCTGATTGTTGAGGATGAGCCCTCGATTCGGAATGTCCTCTACGTCCTTCTGGCGGCCATGGGCTGCGATGGCGACGTAGCGACGAGCGGCCGCCAGGCAATCTCGATGATCCGGCGCGAAAGCTTCGATGCGATCCTTCTGGATCTGCGCTGCATGAATCTGGCCCCCAAGGAAGTGGTCGCACAAGTTCTTGAAGTCCGGCCGCGGCTCATGGACCGCGTGCTGGTCATCACCGGAGAAGTGAGCGATGCGGATGTTCTGAATTGGGTGGAGGCAAGTTGCCTCCCGAACGTTCCCCGCGAGCAGTTGGTCAAAGATATCGCGGCGCGAATCCAAACGCTCCTTGGCCTTGCAGCGGCGCCGAAGCCGGTCGTTTAAAAGTCCCCGCCAGCGAATACCCTCGGAGGATAAAGGCTTGAGGTCGCGAGGCTCCGCGCCGGTTTGCAGTCACTTCAAGCGGGGCGCTGCTTCCGCGTTGCCGGCTCGCAGCCTCGAAACATAATTCGCGAGCGCTTCCTTCCAATGACGGGGCAGGGCGATGCCGGCCTCGCGAAGCGCGCGCATTTCCATCACTGCATATTTTAGGCGAACGGCGCGGCGGGCCATTTGGCTCGCGGGCTTCCCTATCACTTTGGTCGCCTCGAGGCCCGCCAATTCAACGGCCGCCCGAGCAAGCTCGTACCGGGTGCACGCTCCCTGGTTCGCAAGATGGTAGAGCCCGAAACGACGCGCTTCGACGACGCTCATTATGGCGCGCCCTGCGTCGAGCGTGTATGTCGCGCCTCCCAACTGGTCGCGCGCGACGGCATAGTTTTCGCCGGCTTCGATCTGCCTCAAACCCTTTTCGATGAAGTTCGTTTTGCCGGGCCCGAAAAGGACCGAAACCCGGAAGATGTAATGGCCGGGCATTTCCGCGACAATTTTCTCTCCGCGCAATTTTGTTCTTCCGTAGACGGTCGGCGGGATGGGCGGGTCGGATTCCGTATAAGGCGTATTTTTCAAACCGCTGAAGACCGCATCGGATGATATATAAGCGACGGCTGCTCCGACAGCTTGAGCGGCTTCAGCCACAAAGCGCGTTCCGTGAACGTTCACAAGAAACGCGCGGGCTGGCTCCGCTTCGCAAGTGTCCAAATCGGGAATCGCAGCCGAATGAATCACCAGATCGGGGCGGATACGATCAAAGATCCTGAAGACCGCCGGGCGGACCGTCAAATCCGCATCCTCTCGTGTCAGCGGAGAAACCGTGTGGCGCTCGGCGAAGACTTCGGCCAATCCATAACCCATCAGCCCGGCAGCGCCTGTAATGGCTACTTTCAAACTTGTCCCTCCCCGGTCCTTCGGCTTCGCGCCGTCCGCGTCCTGCCGCTGCTCGCTCTACCTAATGAAGGCGTTGCCGGACGCGTTCAATGCAATTGCCCGCCGGGCCCGGATTCGGTCTGCAAACTATCCACGTATCGCCGGAAAGTGGTTGTGATCTTGATGGCCAGCTCCGCCGGTGTGAGGCCTTTCGCGTAAATCTCGGTCCGAGGACCGCTTGGAGGGTTTTCGCCGGACTTCTGCCGCGCGTCGAGGACATCCGCGTGCCAAAGGGATTGCCCCGTGACCCAGTTGATGACGCCGATCGAAAGCACGATGGGCTCTTTCTTCTTTTTCTGCCACCAGCGTTTGGTTTTTGGCTGGGGAACGTCGTGGCGCGTCACGTATTGAATCGCCTTCTTAGGCGGGGTGTGGGCGACCATTTCGAGATCGACGCCCGCGGATTCACCAGTCGGGTGATATCTGCCCCAGCCGCGGAATTCTTCGATGATCCAGCGGTCGAGTCCGGCGGGCATCGGGCTGACGTAAATCAGCTTTGCGGTCATGAGGCGGTTGACTGCGGCAGGTTTTGAAGGCCTCGCGGGTTTTGCCTGCGCGCCGAGGCTCGCGGCCAGCATCAGAATACTTCCGAGCAGTCCGGTCATCTGCCATTTCCCTCCGGATTCCTATGATACGCCAACATCCGCCCGTCATGCGGCGAGGCCGAGGCGAGCGCGAAGCGCCCGAAGCGCCCGAATGCCCGCGGCCGCGACGGCGGGGTTGCGATCCTTGGATAAGTGTTCGAGAGGCCTGACGCTCGACGGGTCTCCTCCATACATCAGCACGTAGGCCAGACGCTCGCGAATGGTCGGGTTGTGGCTGGTGAGGTACGGATAGAGGTTGGAGAGGAAGCCCGGCTTGCCGCACAATTCGATCAGGTCATTGCGCGCAGCATCGTAGTGAAGCGCCGAGTTGAGCGTGCCGACAAGAGCGCTCAGGTAATCGTTCTTGCCGAGCGCGGTGATCGCGAATTCGAGCGCAACGCGGACGGAAGCGCTTTTCTCAAGACCCATCACTTTTTGGAGGTCCGGCATGGCCTGGACGTCGCCCGCGCGCGCCAGACCCTTTGCAGCCGCGATCCGCGCTGCCTTGTTGCCGTTCCAAAGAGCCTTCAGGAATATCGTGTTGCAGGAGGGGTCGCCGAGATAGGATAGGCCTTCGAGCGCGCTTTGGCGAATCGCGTCGGTGGACCCCGACGCATAAAGCTCCTTAAGCTTGGCGACCGCGGCGCTCGCGTGCAGGATTCCAACGGTCGTTGCGGTTTCCTGCACTACGGTTTGATGGTGCGAGCCGAGCAAGTCGACGAGTTGCGGCCCGGCCGAATCGTCGCCGATTTTTGCGAGCGAGTTCAGCGCTTGAAGCGCGAGTCCCGTGTCGCTCGAGTGTGCGGCCGCGACCAGGTCGGGCGCCGCGGAGCGGGCCATCAAAATGCCGAGCCCTCTCGCGGCTTCGCGCGCCGGGCCGATTTCCCGCGTGTCCTTCAGGGCGCCTTCGAGCGCGGAAACAACCTGCGGCTCGATAGTCACGCCCGGATCCACACGGCTCGGATCGAGTTGATAGTCGCGCAGCGCCGCTTGATACTGCCGCGCCATGAAGCCGGTGATGCCTGCGTCCGGACGGTGGCCCGTGTAATAGCCGACCAGACCCTGGACGGCCAGGTCGCGCACCGTCGGATTCGCGTCCGTGCTCGCCTGAATCAAGCCGTCGAGCGCCTGCTGCACCCGAAACTTCGCAAGCGCGAGCACGACCTCGCGCCGCACTCTCATGCTCGGATCGCTGAGCGCGCCGACCAGCGCCGGGATGACGGAAAGAGCGCCGCTATCGCCGAGAGCGTGCGCCGCCTTCACCCGAAGTTTGATATCCGGGCTGTGCAGCGCTTGGATCCATCCCTGCTGCTGGGAGACGGTTTTCACCTGGGCCGACGGCTTCGAGGCCTGTGCGGACCGGGATGTGGCGGGATTAAAAGCGATGAATGCCAGGGATATTGCCAGCATGGAATTCGGAATGAACTTCCGGATCATAGTTCTTCACTCCCGGCAACGGGATTTGGCGAAGCGCGGCCGGCCGCGCCTCATTAACCAGTATAGTACAAGGTTCGAGCGTTCTTGTGATTCAGCAAGGCGGAGAGCCGTCCAGCGCCGGGTAATTTTCTGCCGAAACGCAGGCTTACTTTTCATCCCCGGACTCGTCTAAGCTGATTGGGAATAGGAAGGCGAATGGACGGAGCCTGCTTGGAAATCGCCGGAAAAACGCCCAATTCCAAGACTTCGCTGTCCGAGAACGTCGAGGATGTTCTGGTGCGGCGCGCGCAGGCGGGCGACCGCGAGGCATTCGGCCGGCTCGTGCGGATTTATGAAGCGAGGATTCTGCGGCTCGCACGGCAAATCGCCGGAAGCGAAGATCAGGCGCGGGATTTGTTTCAGGATGCGTTTCTCAGGGTCTATCGCGCCTTGCCGGGTTTCCGGTTTCAATCGAATTTTTCAACCTGGGTCTATCGCGTCGCGACGAACGTTTGTTTCGATTTTCTTCGCAAGCAGCAGACGAGGGAAGAAGTTCAGGCGCCCGCGGGGGCCGGTGGCGGAACGGAATTCTTCCAGGCGATTCCGGATGGCCGCGCGGGGCAGAATCCCGAGCAGACGCTTCGGGCGCGGGAGATTTCAGGACGCATCCAGGCGGCACTCGGTGAACTTTCGCCCCGCGAACGCATGGTGTTCGAGCTGAAGCATTATGAAGGGCTGAAACTGCGGGCGATCGGCGAGATTGTCGGGACGACGGAAGATACGGCGAAGAATTGCCTGTTCCGCGCCACGCGCAAGCTCCGCGCGGCGCTGAGCGACCTGGTTTGACGGGTGTTGCGTTTCGGCGAAGTCCAGGGCGGCCGGTTCGAGCGGCGTCCGAGGATTAAGACAATGATGAACTGCGAGAAGACTGAAAGCCAATTCACGCTTTACCTCTATGGCGAGCTTGCGGATGCTGACCGTATTGCCTTTGAAGAGCACTTGCGCGGCTGTGCGGCCTGCCGCAGAAACCTCGAACAGATTCAAGCCCTTCACCAATTGCTCAGCCGGCGCAAGATGGACGACGCTTCGCCGGAATTGCTCGCCTGGTGCCGGCAGGCGCTCGATTCGGCCATCGAGCGCGAAGCCTCACGAATCAGTTGGCGAAATCTGGCAAGAAGCTTTGCATCGAGCTGGGGCGCGTTGCCGGCGACGCCGGGCGCATGGGTGCTCGCCCTAGTGCTCGCGGGATTCGGGCTTGGGTGGACGATTCGCCCGCTATTCAGGCGTGCGGCCGCACCCGCTTTTTCGGCGGCAGTTCCGGCTTCCGCCGAGAGCCTCGGCGATTTTCGGATCAGCGGCATTCGTCAGGTGATGCCCGGCGCGGACAGCGGCGAGGTTGACGTGACGGTAGATGCCGAGCGCGAGGTGACTCTTAAAGGGTCTCTTGATAATCCGCGCATCCGCCGCCTGCTGGTGGAGGCGATGAAAGGCTACGACAATCCCGGAATCCGGCGCGAAACGCTCGATGCGCTGAGCACCCGGGCCAACGACCCGACGGTCCAGGGCGCGCTGCTCTACGCTCTGGAACGAGATCCGAACGTCGGTGTGCGGCTGAAGGCGCTTCAGGCGGTGAGCCGGATGCACTGGACCGGGAGCGTGCAGCACGCCGTGCTTCACGCGCTTCTTCAGGATCAAAATCCCGGCGTGCGCGTGGCAGCAATCAATCTCCTGGTGAAACACGCCAATCCAACCGTTCTTCCGGCGCTCAGACGGATGGCGATGAGCGATCCGAACGCTTATGTTCGCCTCATGTGCGAGCGCGCGGTGCGGGATGCCGGACCCCATGCGTACTAAACCGAACGGAAAATTCGCCGCAGGAATTTGGCTGATGGGCGGAATGCTGGCCCTCGGACCGGCGGCGCGCGCCGCATGGGCTGCTCCGGTGAACCAGCGCGGCGCCATCGAACGGCAGGGACGAGCTTGGGTCGAGACGCGGCGGTGCACTGTTCCTGCCGGCGCCACCGGTCAGTTGACGGTCCGCGCGCAGTTTGGCTCGATTGAAGTGACCGCCGGCACGCTCGATTGCGAAGTCGTTTTGCGCGCTTATACGCTGAGCAAAGCCGAAGCGCAGCGGCTTTTCAGAGGGTTCCGATTGACGGTTAAGACGCTGAATCCTGCCGCCGTCCTCATCCGGTCACAGTCTTCCGCTTCGGCGCGCGCGGGCGAACGGCTTTCGGCGGATTTCCAAATTGAAGTTCCAGCCGGCTTCAACCTTGATCTTGAAACCGGCGGAGGCGATATTTCAGTTCCATCGAGCTTCCGCGGCTCCGTCCGAGCCATCACCGCGGGAGGGAACGTGCGAATCGGCAAAGTCCGCGGCCCGGTTAAAATCGAGACTTCGGGCGGAAATATCACTTTGGGCGGCTCCGGTTCCGAGGTGGACGCGCGAACCGCGGGCGGTTCCATTCACGCGGGGAATATCGCCGGTGACGCGACGCTCGAGAGCAGCGGCGGCGACATCACCGCGGGAACAATTGGCGGCCGCGCGCGGATTGAAACCGCGGGCGGCGATATCACTCTCGCCGGAGCGGACAAATCGGTCGTTGCAGAAACTTCCGGCGGCCAGATTCGGCTCGGCCAGACCGAAGGCGACGTGCGCGCGGAGACAGCCGGCGGCAGCATTATTCTTAAAGGCGCTCGCGGCTTCGTCAGAGTCCAGACGGCCGGAGGGAGCATCAACCTGTTCAACCTTTCGGGCGCCGTGCATGCGGAAACCGCCGCAGGGAGCATTCTGGCGCAGCTCGCGCTTCGCGCCCGCAACTTCCAGGCCTCGCAGCTCGAGACGTCGAGCGGTGGCGTGACGGTCTATATCCCTTCACACTTGCCACTCACGATTCGGGCGCAGGTCGAAAACGCTGCCGGGCATCGCATTGTCTCGGATTTTCCGCTGACGGTCGAGGGCGCGAGCCAGGTCTTCGCCGGCCGGCCGCTGCGGGCTGAAGGAAGATTGAACGGCGGGGGCGAAACGCTGAGTATCCAGACGACCGGCGGAGGCATCGAGATTCGAAAGCTCGACGCGCAAACGCTCGAACAGCTCAAAAAGCGCGAAGATCGCTTCTGGAAGCGCTGGGCCTTAAACCTTCCCGGCGCAACGGAGGAGGCCGGAAATGCCGGCGAGTAGATAATATCCGGTCCTCAGGCGCGGGCCGGACGGTTCGCGGTCTGCGGCTTGAAAAGGAGAGAGAAGTGAGAATTTTTATTTGCGTTTTGGCGCTTCTTCCCTGGGCAAGCGCCGCTCGAAGCGCGCCCGCCGAGCGGCAATCGGAAACCGTCCGCTATGCATTTTCGCCGGCCGGCCGAATCGCCGTCGAAAATGTGCATGGGTCCATCCGCGTGAACGCCTGGAGCAAGCCCGAAGTGAAAGTGACCATCGTTAAATCTGCTCCGGCCGGTTGCCATTGTCTTGACGATGCAAGCGTCACGGCCGAGCGGCGGCCCGAAAGCCTTTCGCTGATCACGGTTTATTCCGGCAGTTCCACCAACCCCGTGCAAGTGGATTACGAGATCGAAGCGCCGGGCGGCTCGCGGCTCGATGCCTTGCGAACGGTGGATGGGGATATCGCGGTCGAAGGCGTCGAAGGCGGCGTGACCGCGCAAACGTTGCGGGGAAATATCGCGGAGTCGAATGTTTCCGGACCCCTCTCCGGCCGCGCGCTCGACGGCGACATCGGTATCTCAATGCGGCGCGCTCGAATGGCCGCCGGCGGATTGAATCTTGAAACCATTACCGGCAACATCTTTCTCACGCTGCCGCCGCATCCGAATGCAATGCTCTCGGTCGCCACAGTCGCGGGGAAAATCGAATGTCCTCACGGGCTTGAACTGGCGGCGGATAACGGGGGCGATGCGCGCAGGGCGCAGTTCGGGCGCGGAGGGCCGATGATCCGCCTGAGCACGGTTCGCGGCGATATTCATGTGGAAGAAAGCGGAGGCAATTGAGTTGCCGTTCGTCGGGCCGAAGTCAAGGAGGCTGACAATGAAAAATCGTTCGAATTTTGTGTTGACAGTCATCATCGCGGCGCTTGCGCTCGCTTACGGGGCGGCGCAGCGCGTTCGAGCTGCGAGCGGCCAAAACGGCGTCCCATGTACCCAGGCCGCCGGGCAGAATGCTGTCCGCTGCGCGCCGGACCCCGTACCTCCGGCTGAAGCGGCTCAGATTGCTGCTCCGCCTCCTCCGCCTGTTGCCGTGCCCGTTCCGCCCATGCCGCAGGAGACCGGCGAAACGGTTCTCCGCCAAATCGGGTTCCGGACGTCCGGCGAAAACGGCTGGCTCGGCGTCGAGCTGAAAGACGTCACGGTCCATGCGGCGCAAGAATTCCATCTCCCCGGCCAATATGGCGCCCTCGTCGAGAGCGTTGGCCCGAACAGCCCCGCAGCTAAAGCTGGGCTCGAACAAAACGACGTTATTTTGAAATTCGCCGGGATCCGCGTGTGGAGCGTGGCGCAGCTTGCCCGCTGGGTCCGCGAAACACCCGTGGGAAGGCCGGTCGAACTCGAGATTTCGCGCCACGGGAAGATTCGCCGGCTGAGCGCCACCATTGGAAGCCGTCCGGGCCCCGTTTTCCGTGCCGGGTCCGGCCAGGGATTTTTCCGGACGCCCGACATCGCTATTCCGCCCATCAAGATCCCGCAATTCGACCTTCGTATTTTCGAGCATGGCGGAGTGCTCGGCATTTCCGGCGACGACCTAACGCCGCAGCTCGCGGCCTTTTTCGGCGTCAAGGAAGGCAAAGGAGTGCTCGTGCGCGAAGTGATTCAAGGGAGCGCCGCAGAGAAGGCAGGGCTCAAGGCCGGCGACGTGATTGTCAAGCTCAACTCGCAGCCAATCGCGAGCGTGATGGAGTTGCGCACGGCGCTCATGGACCTGCCCGCGGGCGCGCAAAAAGTGACGCTGACGGTCGTGCGCAATCACCGCGAAAAGACTCTTGCGGCGGAAATCGAATCGCGCGGCAGCGTTTCCGGGCCGAGCACCTCGGAAATTGACGTGCTCGGCATGGACCCTCGTGCTCTCGCGCAATTTACCGCTCATGAGCAAGCCACGGCGGCGATGGCGCGGCAATATGCCGCGCGGGTTCAGGATCAGGTTCGCGCGCAGCTCTTGAGCAATCAGGGACTTTGGCAAAAGCAAATGCAAGCTGCCCGGCAGCAGATGCGCGAGGCGGAACGCGCTCTTCAGAAACAGAAATTTTATTTGCAACGCATGAAGCGGAAACTCGCGGAATCATCGAGCATTTAGCCCGCGACCGTTACTCCTGCTCGAAACTCGGTGAACAGCCCGGCCAGGAATAGTGTATCGTGAGGTTTCGATACTTTGGGGACACGCAGGAGGCGACCGTGACTCGACCGACAGCGCTCTTTTGGGATGTCGGCGGAGTGCTGCTAACGAACGGATGGGACCAGGACTCGCGGCGGCGAATGGCCGCGCAATTCGACATCAATTGGGACGAGTTTGCCGAGCGGCACGAACTTCTTGCGCAAAAACTCGACACCGGAAAGCTCTCGCTCGATCAGTATCTCAGCCAGACTGTTTTCTACCGCAAGCGCGATTTCAGCCCCGCCGCCGTGCGCGAGTTCATGCTCGCCGAATCAAAACCGTTTCCCGACCGGCTGGCGCTTCTCGCCCGCATCGCCCGCCAGGGCAAATATCTCCTCGCCACGCTCAATAACGAATCCACCGAGCTGAATCTTTACCGCATCGAGCGTTTTGGGCTGCGCAGCTATTTCACCATCTTTTTCAGTTCGTGTTTTCTCGGCGTGAGGAAACCGGACGAGGGGATTTACCGTCAGGCGCTGGCGATGACTCAGCGGCCGCCGGAACAATGCGTTTTCATTGATGATCGTCCGCTTAACGTCGAACAGGCTTGTCGCTGCGGATTGCGCGGAATTCAGTTCAAGAGCGCAACTCAACTGGAAACCGACCTGAGACAAGCAGGCGTGGAATTTTAGAAGCGCGCAGAAAAGTCCAGGGCCGTCATACCGAGGCGTGACCCCTTTGCTCAGGATAAACTCCTACGAAGCGCCTGTTTAATGCCGCCAAAGATGGGGGAAGCAGACCCTTCGCCGGGCTCAGGATGACATGCTTTCGCGGTCAGGGGATCTGAAGCGCTTGAGCGTGATGGGAAGCGAAATACCGACAAAGGCGATTTTCAGCGCGTCGCCGATCAAAAATGGGTAGAAACCTTCAAACCATGCAGTCTTGATTGAGAGGTGAAGCACCGCGCGGAGCCACGCGGTTCCGATCGTGAGGATAAGCAAATCACCCAATGCCAGCGCCGCAGCGAGCCGCCAGATTTTCCGGCTCGCGCCCAATTCAACCAGCAAACCCACCACGCCCGCGGCAACGGGATAAGACAAAAGGTATCCGCCGGTCAGTCCCAACAAATGAGGCAGCGGGGCGAACACCGCCAAGCCCGACAACCCCTCCGCCAGATAGAGCACCTGGCACGCGAATCCTCTTCGGCTGCCGAGCACCGCTCCGCTCAGCAGTACCGCGAACGTCTGGCCGGTGATCGGCACGGGCGTGAAAGGCAAGGGAATTGCGATCTGAGCCATCAGGCCGGTCAGCAGGCTGAAGCCAACCACCCAAAGGATGTCGCGGGAAAGGGTTCGCTCTCCCGCCAACCGGTCAACCAGAACATTCACATTATCCATTCGTCACACTCTCCTCGCGCTCTGCGCATTATAACGGCGCCGCGCGCAAACTGGCAATTCCTGAATCGCTTTTAGCAAGGCTCCGCGCTTGGTTGAGCCAGTTCAGCGAGCAGGCGCGGCAAATCCCGGCTGAAGGCCGAGCGCGCAAGAACCCGACTGCATCCCGCTTCCCGCGCCGCTCGTATCAGGTCTGATTGCACGTGCGATGCAAAGCCGACGATCGTCAGCGGAGCGTTGCAGGAGGCTGCTCTCAAGGCTCGCACAGCCTCGACCGCCGCTCCCGATTTGCCATTCAAATCCAAAATTATGGCTGCTACTTCCGGCTGCACGGTTTGCGCCCGAAGTGCATCAAGCCCCACGGCTTCGATGGCGACGCCTGCGAGGCGGGCCGCTTCCCAGATTTTCGCCATGAAGAAAAGATCTTCGACAGCGACTAAAATCTTTTTCGCCAACGGAATCTCGATCACGCCGGATGCAACGCTTCCGCGTGGTTGACACTTTTGATTCCCAAACTCTAGAATCCAAATGTAACCGGCCAATGTCATCTTACGCAAGAGTTTCCACTCCCGGAACAGGTTTGAGCGGTCCGGGAGACGTGTTGTCGCTGATCGGCCGAACTCCGCTCCTGCGAATTCAAAAGGTCACGCGGGATTTTCCCGCGGCAGAATTCTACGCCAAGGCCGAATGGGCGAATCCCGGCGGCTCGGTCAAGGATC
>JAKASG010000088.1 GCA_021828285.1 Acidobacteriota bacterium
ATCTGGTGACGGTGATGTATTGCGCGCCGAGCGCTTCGGCGTGGGCGGCAAACACGGTTTACGCGATTGGAGCGCAGATTCAGGATGCCGCCGGGAATCAGTGGAAATGCGTGGTCGGCGGAACATCGGGCGCAGCGATACCAGCATTCGCAGGAACTTACGGCGCAGAAGTGACGGACAACACGGTGACCTGGGAATTGCAAGGCGAGCCAGGCGATGCGGGACATTTCTCAGGCGGCTGCGGACCGCCGGCGCCGCTTTTGGGGACATATCCCGCGGCAGACGGCTCAGGAATTTGGGCAGCGCTTTTTGCGGACGCGATTGGGCGAGACGATATCGCGGTCGAATGCCTGAAATATATTTATGAGAAATTCCTGCTGAAGAACCAGACCATCCCGCTTTCAAACGTCGCGGCAACGTGGAACGAAGCCTATCAGGAAGCGACGCCCTTCGACGGCATCAAGTTCTACCAGGATTTGGACGCGCCGCAATCGGTTTCGATGGAAATGACGTGGAGCTACATCCTGGCGCTCTTGCGGCTTTATTCCGTGAACGGGCTTTCCGCGTATTTCGCGGGGCTCGGCACAACGCTTGACGCGGTGATTCAGGATTTGGTGACCGGACAATACAACGTGCTGAAAGCGACGGGCGATGGATCGCTTCTCGGATATTCGCTCGCATCGCGCGGCTTGCCGTGGGAATTTTCCGTGACGCCAAGCTTTTCGCCGGCCGCGTGGATGTGGCTTGCAGGCGTTTGGCCGGGACTGCCGCTTGCGATCGGGCCTGCGCCGACGATGCTGCCGGTGTTGCAGATTCCGAAAGGACAGTCGCAAACGCTCGACGATAAAGAGGGCACAAGCTCGGTGGGAAGCTTTACGGTGGACGCGATTGATCCTTCAGGAACGCTCAAAGCGCTTGCCGCCGAGCAAGCGCTGATCGGCGCGACGGCGCGATTGAAGATGGGATTTCCAGGACTCGCTTACGGAGATTTCGTGACGCTCCATACCGTGCAGATTTCAGAAGTGGGATGGGATGAAAAAGGGCGCGTCACGCTGACGTGCGCGGACTTGCAGCGATGGATTCAAGGCGCAGTGGTGTGGGCGATGGGCGGACCGGGAGGATACACGCCGCAGAATTCGAAGCTCGAAAACGAGACGGCAACGGCGCAGCCGGCCGGGGCATCGTGGCTTCCAAACGCTTTCCTCGTTTCCGACAAAAATCCCCGATGGGTGCAAGGCAACCCGATTGACATTGTGCTTGCAGTGCTCCAAAACGAGTTGGGCGTGGGCCAGGACCCGGCGCTTACGGCGAGCTTACTACCCTCCGGCTCGTCTGCGATGGGCCTCATCACGTCCAACCCGTTCTGGAAGAAATACGTTCCGGGCGATGATTCGACGCTGATCAATCCAAACCAGTTTATTGACGTTCCTGGAATCCTCGCGCTGCGCGACGGGCTTTTCGGAGGGAATTGGTTCGAATTCAAGATTACGAGTCCAATGCAAGCGAAATCGTGGATCGAGATGTACATCTTGAAACCGCTCGGCTTGGTCACTGTCGTCCATGCCGACGGCACGATTGGATTGAAGCCAATGAAGCCGGTGGTCGCGCCGTAGCGTGCACGCGCCACCGGTCGGTAAAGCGAAATGTTTAGTCCTCGTCCACCTAATCCGATTCAGCCGGCGCCCATCACGATTTTCACGGGATCGATGGGCGTTGGATCGCTCGTCGCGCTGACGCCCGACAACGTGATCGGCATCCCGAAAGTCGAGCGCGCGGCGCTTGTGAACGCGCTCACCTGCCGGATGGATGTGAACGACGCTTTTCCGACGATGACTTCGCGGCCATTCGACAAGCAAGTGACGGAATCGAATTCCGCTTCGATCAACCAGTTTCGCAAGATTGCGAATCAGCAGGTCGAGAGCACGGGACTGCGCACGGCGCGCGGCGGATTCGCGCGAGCGTTTCTCCTGGCGCAATCGCTTTTCCAGCGCTACGCCTGGAACACGCCGAAGTACCAGCTCTCGGCGTTTCTCTCGACGGTGGTGATCGAACTCGGCGATTACGTGACGCTTTCGCATCCGCTTGTGCCGGACATGATCGAGTCCGGGCAGTTGGGAATCTCGAACGTGGTGTGCGAAGTGATCTCGCGCCAGCCCGATTACGCGAACGGACGGATGGAATTCACGATGCTCGATACGAGGGCGTTCGGCCTGGGACCGGCCTTCCAGGTCGTGCCCGATTCCGGCGTGCCGACGTGGGCGAGCGCCACGGCGGCCGAGCGGGCGCAGTATATGTTCATCGCAAGCGCGACGGGCGAAAACTCCGACGGCTCGCTCGGCAACACGATTTTTTGAGGACCTCAAATGTCGCAAATGACGATGGCGGAAATACCGGGGTTCTTCGATCTGCCGGACGCGAACCTGGCGAGCGGGCAGCCGCTCACGACCGATGCGATGGTCGAAATCTCGAACAACGCGAAATTCGCGGCGCTACGCTGCGAGGTTTTCTTTATGGGGTGGTACGCGAATGGCGCGACGGTGCCGCTTCCCACCTCGCCCGTGGACGGCTACAAATACTCGCTCGCGGAATGCCAGTTCAGCTTCGACGGCCTGCGAACGCGCGCGCCTGGACCGGGCTTTGTGAACGGTCAGCAAGCGGCGCCGGCAATCGCGGACGGCAACGCTGGCCCGGGAATGCTGTTCCTGCTGATCTGGGACATTGACGATTCGACGGGAACCGTTTCGCTGGTCACGCACTACTACTCGGCGGGCGGTCAGGAAACGATTACGAACGATGGCTGCGTGAAAGTGCGAATATTCGCGCAGCGCTTGAGCCAGACGCTTGTGCCGGGAACGGGCGGAGATTAAGACATGGCGATTGTGAGAACAGTGCTTCCGCGCCACGGAATCATCGAGCCGCAGCACGGCGAGGCTTATGAGACCGATGTGGACACGAACTGGCAAACGATTGACGCGAATCTGATGAGCCAGTCGGACGTGCTCGGGCTCGAAGTGACGGTGAGCGTTGCGCCGGCAGCGGCGGGAAATTTCACCGTGGCGCACGGCCTGGGTCGCGCGCCGCAACATGCGATTGTGATGATGACTTCTTCGGGCGCGATCTGGTTTCAATCGCCAACGCTCTTCGATGGGACGAATCTTTATCTCGTTGCGTCGGATGCCGGCGTGACGGCGAAAGTGGTGGTGTGGTGAGCATGGAGAATCCAGCCGTCGAGGAAATGGACGCGAAGAACCGGAGGCTTGGGACGGAAGAGCCGCCCGAGGAGGCCACCGTGAGGCAGGAAACCATGGATTACGAATTACAAACTACAGATCGCTCCCCGCACAGAAGAATGCTGGGGTCGCTCGCTGCCCTGGCACTCGTAATTTGTAGTTCATCATTTCTTCTCGGTCAGCAGCCGAATCCTCAGCCCATCTATAAAGCGAATGCGGAAGGCGTGCAAGGCGTGGGCCCGGGAAACTGGATTTCCGGCGCAACGGTGAGTCTCTACGTCAACGCTTCAACGGGAAACGATTCAACGGGGAACGGCACTTCGACGTTGCCTTACGCTTCAATCAGCCGCGCGATTCAGGATATTCCAGCATTCGTCTCGCAGAATTATGTCATCAACCTTGCGCCAGGAACTTACTACGGCGAGGTGGACGTTCAGAACCGCTATTTCGCCGGCGAGCGCAAAAACGTGCTGGGCGGAACGATAGAGATTTTAGGCTCGGCGGCGTTTCGGCCGGCCGCTCCGGCGGTCGGGCAAAGCGCCGGCGGAACGCTTGCCGCGACCACCTATTACACGCTCGTAACCTACGTAAATTCCTCGGGCGAGACGCTGCCTTCGAGCGAGTCTTCAAAGGCAGTTGCTGCGGACAACATGCTGACGGTCACGTCGCCATCCGCCGAGGGCGATGCAGCGGGCTATAACGTTTACGTCTCAACTTCTTCCGGCGCCGAGACAAAGCAGAATTCATCCGCGATTGCGATTGGGACGAACTGGACGGAGCCGGCGAGCGGCTTGATTGCAGGCGCAGCGATGCCGAGTTCGGACACGACGCCCGACGCTTACGTGATTTCCGGCGCAACGGCGGGCGCGCCGACAACCGCTTCCTCGAGCTACTCCATTCTCGCGTCGCACGCGAACCTGATTCTTACCGGCGTCTCGCTGCAATACGCAACGGTTGCGGGACTGGACCAGCGCGGCGGCAACATGATTCTCTACGGCGTGAATTTCCGCAACTTCTCGACCGCAGGCGCGACGGCGGATGTGGTCGAGCAGTCGGGGCATCAGGAGCTTGACTACGACTTCACGATTTCCAACGCGGCTAACGGACTGCTCGTTCACAACCGCTCGGACGTGTGGCAGCAGACGCCCGACTACTTCAACATCGGGAACACGTACATGACGGGCGAAGTGTACATCAGCGGCATCAGCGGCGCGGCGGTCGAGGGCTATGACCACGCCTTCCTCGAGTTCGATATGGGCGACGGCGGCGAGATTCCGCCGGCGGTGGTGAGCTGCACGGGAGCGAGCGGTTCCATCGGCCTCGCCATCGGCGATTATTCCGATGAAGACGGCGAGAACTACGACATTTCCGGCTGCCAGACGGGAATCGAAGCGACCGTGCGCGCGCGCGTCGAATTGAACGGCTACCACAGCGACATAATTGCGAACGCGACGACGGGAGTCCTCTTGCAGCAGAATTCTTACGTGGATTTCCTTTTGAGCGCTCCGAGCTTTTCGAGCGTAACAACGAACTACTCGATTGCGAACGGCAGCCTCATCACGACGCCCACCACGAATTACTGGGATGGGTCGCGCACGGCGCTCGGCGCGGTCAATCTGAGCGCCGGCGCCGCGAACAACGTAACAATCCAGTCCGGGGCATCGAACTACGCGCTGCTCAATCCAAACGGCGGAAGCGTGGGTATCGGGACGACGAACCCGCTCGCGCCATTCGTGGTCTCCAACGCCGGAGCGCAAGGAATCGAATTGTTTCCGAACGGCGTTAGCTTCGGCACGACGATTCAGGCCTACAACCGCAGCGGGGGCGCTTACGACAAGCTCGACTTCAACGCACTGAGTTACGGCTTCAGACTTTCAAGTGCGAGCGCGGACGCGGTTACCGTAGCATCAAGCGGCGATGTGGGCATTGGGACGACAACGCCCGAAACCTCGCTCGACGTTGCGGGCGCTGCGCGCACCGACCCTACGACCACCGCGAGCTTGCCGACTTGCAGTTCGACGGTTGAGGGCGCAATGCGCACGGTGAGTGATTCGACGACGAATACCTGGGGCGCAACCATCACCGGCGGCGGCTCGGACGTGATTCTGGGATTCTGCGACGGAACGAATTGGACCGTCGCTGGCAAGTAGCCAGCGCACCTCGATTTCTCACAAACCAATTTCCACAAGCCCGCCGCGGGCGCGGTTCGCCCCCTCTTGTGCTATCATGGCGTCGAGTGTAAGCCCGGTGCTCGAACCCCGCAGCAAAAGGAGGTGTCAGGGGCGAGCCGCCGCAGGCGTCTGAGCCGGGCAAATCGGGGTTCGAGGTGACGGCCATGAGTTCGGCAAACAATTCTCCATGGCGGCGAAGCTCTCGGGTGCAGGCGAGGCTGCCGGTTGTAATCAGCGGAACTCTGGAGGACGGCAGGGCTTTCCGTGAAAAGACGCACGTCTTGACGGTGAGCAAATTCGGCGCCCGGCTGAAGACGGAGCTCCCGCTGACGCCGGGCATGGAAATCATGCTCAAGCCGCTCGAAGGAAAGCAGTCATCGCGGTTCCGAGTGGTGTGGGCGGGCGGCGCGGATTCGGCGCATTCGGGCGAAGTGGGAATCGAGTACGTGAAGGTTTCTTCGTTGCTCGGGGTGGCGTTTCCCGAGTGACGTCCTGCCCATCCGGGCCGAGCCGATGAGCGAAGCGAGCCATCGCCGACACCGCATTCAGATCGCCCTGCCCATTCGTGTCCGCGGCATGTCCTCCGAACAAAAATTTTTCGACGAAACCACTGAAACAGCGCTGGTGAGCGATCATGAAGTGATGACGCGGCTCTCGCAGCCGGTGGAGCTCGAGGCGGAAGTGCACCTGACCTCGCTCAAGACGGAGGAGGCGGGAATTTACCGCGTCATTTGGGTGAATCGGAAAGCACGCGACGGACGGCACGACGTGGGGCTCGAGCTGGTTGAAAGCGAAGCGAGCCTTTGGCGAATGGAATTTCCTCCCGCCGCCGGCCCGGGCGAGGAAACCATCGCGCGGGCGTCACTCGTCTGTGCCCAGTGCGGGGGGAAGGAATTGTCGGCGGTGCCTGAAGCGGAAGAAGAATTTCTAAGTGACGGCTTTGTCATTGCGCGGCCGTGCGAGACGTGCAAATCCACGACGGAGTGGCTGTACGCGCCCGAGACCCCCGCGGCCGAAGCGCCAACGGCTGGAGCGGGTCGGGAAGGCCCGGAGCTGCGCGGCAAGGGCCGTGCGCCCATGCGCGTGCACATCAAAATCATTCGGAAATTATACGGCTCGTCGCTCGAAGAGGTTTGCGAGACGGAAAACGTTTCCCGCACGGGCGCCTATTTTTACTCCTCGATCGCTTACCAGCCTGGGGATAGAGTGGAAGTGATTCTGCCGTATCGCGACGGCGACGTGGCGATTCCCGTGCCGGCGCGCGTGGTACGCGCTGCGCCGGTGAAGCGCGGCTCGCCGCACGGCGTGGCGATTCACCTGGAAAAATCCGAACATTAGAGGCGCGCCATGATTAAAGGAATCCGCCGGGCAGCAGCAGCGAAGCAAGCGCGGAGAACCGCGCTCGGCGCGGCTTTGCTCGGGATTTTCGCAATGGCCGGCGCCGCTCGAGCGATGCGGGCGAATGCCGCGCCCCCTCCGGCCGGGCAGCAGAACAATCCGCCGATGTCGTTCAATCTCGAAGGGAAGATCATCAACAAGCATCCGGGACGGCTGACCGTCAATTCAGGAGCGAACATGATCTTCCACGTGCTCTACAATGCGCAGACGGCCATCACGCGCGCCGACGGCTCGAGCGGAACCGATGCGGACCTCAAACCCGGCGTGTCCATCCGCGTGAAAGGCGATTTGACGATGCAGGGCGACGTGATCGCGAAGAAGATCACGATCGAGCCGGCTCCTTCTCCACAGCCTCCGCAACACCCGAAAGACCCGGCCCAGGCAAGACCACGCTGAAAATTTCTACTGCTTTGCTTCCCGCCAATTTTTTCCGCTGCCCACATCCACGCGCAACGGCACTTTGAGCGGATAGACGCTTTCCATGACCGCGCGGACGGTTTCCTCGGCGCGGCCGGCTTCTTCATCGGGCGCTTCGACCACCAGCTCATCATGGACGGTCATGATGATTCGCGCGCGCAAATGTTCGCGGGCAAGCCGGGCGTCGAGCTTGACCATGGCGAGCTTCATCAGGTCAGCGGCGGCGCCCTGGAGCGGCGTGTTCATCGCCTCCCGCTCGGCGCGATTGCGCGCGGTGTTGTCCGGACTGTTAATTTCCGGAATTGGACGGAGGCGGCCGAAGAGCGTGCGAACTTCGCCGGTCGCGCGCGCCTGCTCGATCAGGCGGCCGAGATATTCCTTCACGCCCCGGTAGCGACGGAAGTATTCGTCAATATAATGCTGCGCGTCCGACTGGCTCGCGCCGGTGCGCTCCTTCAGGCCGAAGGCGCTCAAGCCGTAAATCACGCCGTAGTTGATGGCCTTCGCCATGCGGCGATGCTCGTGAGTTTGGAGCGCCGGCGGAACCGAGAAAATTTCCTCAGCCGTTCGCGCGTGAATGTCTTCATCGTGAGCGAACGCCTGGATGAGCAGCGGATCCTCGGAAAGGTGCGCGAGAATTCGCAGCTCGATTTGGGAATAATCCGCGGCGATCAGCCGCCAGCCCGGTTCGGCGACAAAGGCGGAGCGAATCCTGAGGCCGAATTCATCGCCGATGGGAATGTTCTGCAGATTCGGGTCGGAAGAGGAAAGCCGGCCCGTGCGCGAGCCGGCTTGATTGAAGCTTGTGTGGAGGCGGCCGGTTGAAGGATTGATATATTTCGGCAAGGCGTCCACGTAGGTGGACTTCAATTTCGCGCGCGTGCGGAAGTCGAGGATCTTGCGCGGCAGCTCGTGGACGGCGGCGAGCGATTCGAGCACCGCGGCCGCCGTCGAATACTGGCCGCTTTTTTTCAATCGCTTGCCGCCCGGCAATTGCAGCTTGCCGAAAAGAATCTCGCCCAACTGCTTCGGCGATTCGATATCGAACGGCTCGCCCGCAAGCGCGTGGATTTCGCGAGTCAGTTCGGTCAATTCCTTTTCAAACGCCTGCGACATGACGGCGAGAATCGCCGGGTCAATGCGCACGCCCGCTTGCTCGACGCGCGCAAGGACGGCGGCAAGAGGCAATTCGATTTCGTCGTAGAGACGCTTCAATTCGCGGCGTTCGATCTCGGGCGCGAGCTGGGCGGCCAGTTGGCCGACGGCTTCGGCGGCATCGCCCGCGGAATTCGGCGCCGCGCGGCCGAGGCGGCGAAGGACGACGTCCGCGAGCGAATAACTCGAAGCCAAAGGCTCGAGCAGATAAGAATAAAGGAAGGTGTCCGCCGCGACGCCTGCGAGCGAAACACCGGCCTTCGAAAGGAGCACATCGAGCAGCTTCGCGTTGTGAACGCGCTTCGGAACCGCCGGATCGGCGAGCGCCGCGCCAAGCGCTCGAAAGCCGGCTGAATCACTTGCTGCTGGATCGAGGAGCGCCTGCCGCGAACCGTCCGAAAGTCCTATCGCGCCGAGCCGGCCGCTGAATCCCTCTTCGCCTTCAACTGTAAAGGCCACGGAGAGCGCCGCGCCGGAAGTGCGCCGCGCCAGCCAGTTGCGGACCGATTCGTCCGAATCGAGTGCGTCGGCATGACCCGGCTGAATCTCGGCGACGGGCGCCTGCTCGAGGAATTGCCGCAATAGCGAAGCAAAGCCCAGCTCCCGCGAGAGCGCAGCGATTTCCTCAATGTCCGGCGGCGAGAGCTTCAAATCCTCAGCCGTCAAATCAAGCGGAATATCCGTGCGGATGCGCGCGAGGTCTTTGCTGAGCAGCGCTTCCGCGCGAAAATCGCGGAGCGCTTCGCGATAACTTTGCTTTTTGACCTCCGCGAAGCCATCGAGCGCGGCTTCGAGCGTTCCAAACTGCCCGATGATTTCCGTCGCGCCCTTCGGCCCGATGTAGGACCGCTTCTTTGCGCCTTCGGCGAGCGGCGGCTCGCGGCCGGGCAGCGGACGCGCGCCGGGAATGTTGTCACTCGGGTCGCCCGTGAGCGCGAGCCAATCCACAACCTGCCCGGGCGCGACGCCGATAATTTCCTTCACTTTTTCCCCATCGCAGAGCGTTTCGCCGTCGCCCGCCGCGCGGCCGGGCTTGAGAACGCGCACGCGGTCGTTCACGAGCTGGAACAAATCTTCGTCGCCCGAGACGATGAAAACGTCCAAACCCTCGGTTGTGCCTTGCCCGGCGAGCGTTCCGATCAGATCGTCGGCTTCGAATCCCTCCATCTCAATCAGCCGAATGCCGAGCGCGCGGCAGAATCGCCGGACGAAAGGAAGCTGGAGAGAAAGCTCTTCGGGGAACGCCGGGCGATTGGCTTTGTACTGCTCGAAGAGGCGGTCGCGGAAGGTGGGCGCGGCGAGGTCGAAGGCCGCGGCGACGTAATCGGGATGATGATCCTTGAGAAGTTTTTGAAGCGTGCGCACGAAAATGTAAATCGCTTTGGTGGGCATGCCCGACGGCGAAACGAGCGCCATCGCCATCGGCGCGTAAAACGCGCGAAACACCAGCGACATCGCGTCAATCAGGAAAAGCGTCTTTCGGGTCTCGCGCTCGGCCATCGCGCCGCTCCTTGCTTTGCCGAATCATTCTACTCTATTCGCAAGCCTGGGCCTCCAGCGCGTTGCGGTTGCGCGAAAGCTTTCAGAATTCACGGCGGGTTGGAAAGCAATCTGAGCTGGGAGAATGAAAGGGCATCAAAGTGTGGTATTTTTGCAACACCAAGGCAAATACGGTATTCTGCTGCGAGTATGAATATCACGAATGTTTTCATATTGTTGCAACTATTTTCCTGTGCAACGCGTCATTGGATATCGGAATGCTGGAGAAGGCGGAAGTAGTTTGAGCGGAAAGACTATGGAAAACCAGCAGACGATTGCAAGGCCGATAGAAATTGAAGGGATTGGGCTGCACACGGGCGTAAAAGTCCACGTCCGGCTTTTGCCCGCGGCGGCCGCTACGGGCGTGGTCTTCATGCGCACGGATCTCGCGGGATTTTTGATTGAAGCGAAGGCGGCGAACGTCGAGCGAGTGAGTTACGCGACGACGCTGATGAAAAAGGGCGTGCTCATCTCGACCATCGAACACCTGATGTCGGCGCTTGCGGGCGAGGGCATTGACAACGTGGTCGTGGAGATTGACAACCTGGAGCTGCCGATTCTCGATGGCAGCGCGCGGCCGTTCGTCGAGGCGCTCGGGCAGGCGGGAACGCGGCCGCTGCGGGCGCGGCGAAAATTTCTGAAAGTGATGAAGCCGGTTGAGATTTCCGAAGGCTCGAAACGCATTGCCGTTTATCCGGCAGAAAAACTCTGCGTCACCTGCCGCATCGCATTTTCCCACCCGAAAATCGGCGAGCAAAGCGTGGAGTTCGATCCGGAAACGAACGACTTCAAAAATGAGATCGCGCCGGCGCGAACGTTCGGGTTCCTTGAGGAAGTGGAAATGCTGCAGAAGAACGGCCTGGTGCGCGGCGGATCGCTCGAAAACGCGGTGGTGCTGACGCGCGATGGAATCCTCAACCCGGAAGGCGTGCGCTTTCCGGATGAATTCTGCCGGCACAAGCTGCTCGATCTGATCGGCGATTTGAGCTTGCTCGGACATCCGCTCGTCGGGCACGTTGTCGCCGAGCGCGCGGGCCACGCGATGCACGTCGCGCTGGTGCGGCGGCTGCTCAGCGAGAAGGGCGCAACGAAGCTCATCAATGCTTCGGCCGCGAAGGCCGGCGAGCCGGCTCGAGCGGAACGCGCC
>JAKASG010000089.1 GCA_021828285.1 Acidobacteriota bacterium
GGGATTGGATTTTCCGCAGAATTCAAAGGACCGCAAGCATTGGTGCCGAAGAGAGGACTCGAACCTCCACGCCCTGACGGGCACTACACCCTGAATGTAGCGCGTCTGCCAATTCCGCCACTTCGGCGACTTCCGGGCCGGTCATTTCTTTGTCGGAGCGGGCGCGGGAGCGGCCGGCGCCGTTTTGGCAGGCGCCTTCTCGAGCAGCGAGCCGGCGCCGGCCTTGCTGGACATAATGGCCAGCGAGAGCGAGCTGAGCATAAAAAGCGCGGCCAGAACCCAGGTGATCTTGGCGAGCGTGGTGACTGCGCCGCGCGGCCCGAACGCCGCCTGGCTTACACCCCCGAACGCTGCGGCGATGTCCACGTTTTCTCCGCCCTGGATCAGCACTACGGCGATCAGCAAAATCGCCAAAGCGATGTTGACGAAGGTAAGTAAAGTGACCATTTCAATTTCCGTTTTTCTTGACGCTGCCAGCCAATCAGCGCGTTGTCGCCCGCTTGTAATTGACAATCGCCGCGAACGATTCCACCTGGAGCGATGCACCGCCCACAAGCGCTCCGTCAATATCCTCTTCTGTCATCAGGCCCGCGATGTTTTCCGGCTTGACGCTGCCGCCGTAAAGAATTCGCACCGCAGCGGCTTCCGTTCGGCCGAAGCCGGCGCCCGCAAGCTCGCGAATGAAGCGATGACTTTCCTCTGCCATCTCGGGCGTTGCCGTGCGCCCGGTTCCAATCGCCCAAACGGGTTCGTAAGCTATGATGATACGGGAAAAGTCCGCAGCGGTCAACGCGGCAAAGCCTTGCCGGAACTGCCGTTCGAGCACCGAGCGTGTTTCGCCCGCTTCTCGCTCGGCGAGCGTTTCCCCCACGCAAACAACCGGCCCAAGGCCGGCGGCGAGCGCCGCTTTCAGCTTGTGGTTCACTTCCTCATCCGTCTCTCCGTGGTCGTGCCGGCGCTCGGAATGTCCGAGAATCACGAGTGTCGCTCCCGCGTCTTCGAGCATCGCCGCGGAAATATCTCCCGTGTGCGCGCCTTCCTTCGCCCAATGCATGTCCTGCGCCGCAATGCGAATGTTGCTGCCGCGCGCCGCGTCCGCGGCGGCTCGCAACGCGGTGAATGGCGGCGCAACCACCACTTCGCAATGGTCCGAATGCGCCACGAGCGGCCGCAGCTTTTCGACAAAGCTCGCCGCCTCGCCGGAGGTCTTGAACATCTTCCAGTTTCCGGCGATGACCGGTTTACGCAAACTTGCGTCCTTTCTTTTGAGGTAATTACCCGGGAGGCAGTGTTAAGGTGAAACCATTCAGCCGCCCGCTGCCTACTTGTCCGTCAGTGCTTCAACGCCCGGCAACTTCATTCCGGAAAGGAATTCGAGTGAAGCGCCTCCGCCGGTTGAGATATGGGTAATCTTATCGGCGACCCCAGCCTTATGAACGGCCGCGACCGAATCGCCGCCTCCGACGATGGACGTTGCGGATGAAGCCGCGACCGCCCGGGCGACGGCGAGCGTACCTTCGGCGAATTGGGGGATCTCGAAGACGCCCATGGGACCGTTCCAAACGATCATCTTCGCCTTCGCGATTTCCGCGGCATAATCCTTCCGCGTTTCGGGGCCGATGTCCGCGCCGAGCAGATTCGCCGGAATCGCCCCCGTCGGGACGATTTGCGCGGTTGCATCCGCGCTCAGGGATTCCGTGACGACGTTGTCCTTCGGCAGGCGGAGCGTGATGGTTCGCCGCTCCGCGAACTTCAGCAGGTCGCGCGCCAGGTCGAGCTTATCGGCTTCGAATTTCGATCTTCCAACTTCGATGCCCTGCGATTTCAGAAATGTATATGCCATCGCACCGCCGATGAGCACGGTATCCGCAAAGCGCATCAGGTTCTGAAGGAACTCGATCTTGTCGGACACCTTCGCGCCGCCGACGATCGCCAGATATGGCCGCGGCGGATTTTCAACGGCCTTCCCTAGGTATTCGATTTCCTTCTCCATCAGCAATCCCGCCGCGCAAGGCGAGAGAAAGTGCGTGATGCCTTCCGTCGAAGCATGGGCGCGGTGCGCGGCGCCGAACGCATCGTTGACGTAGAGCTGCGCGAGCGAGGCAAGCTGGCGGGAAAATTCCGGATCGTTCTTTTCCTCTTCCGGATGGAACCGCAGATTTTCGAGCAAAAGCGCTTGTCCCGGCGCGAGCGTCGCGGCCTGCTGCGCGACTTCCGCGCCCACGCAATCCTTCGCAAACGCCACTGGCCGGCCCAGCAATTCGGTGAGGCGCGTGGCCACAGGCCCCAAGCTCATTTTGGGGTTCGGCTGGCCTTTCGGGCGGCCGAGGTGAGAGGCGAGGACCAGACTTGCTCCCTGTTCGATCGCGTGACGGATGCTTGGAAGCGTCGCTTGGATGCGAGTGTCATCTGCAATTTGTCGGCCCGAGGCATCGAGCGGAACATTGAAATCCGCCCGCAGGAAGACTCGCCGGCCCTTCAACTCAACATCGCGAATGGATAGTTTTTGCATGGTGCGCCTTCCGCTGGCGGCTTTCAGCCTTCTCGAACCGCACGGCCGCAAACGCTTCGGCGGATAAGGCTGGCTGCTGGCATCTTCTAGAATTTGTCAGCCACGAACTTGACGAGGTCCTTCACGCGGCTCGAATATCCCCACTCGTTGTCGTACCACGCCGTGACCTGAACGCACGTGCCATCCGTCACTTTCGTAAAGCTCGCGTCAACAATCGAGGAATAAGGATTGCCGCGGAAATCCACGGAAACGAGCTCCTCCTCCGAATACTGCAGGATGCCCTTGAGCGGCCCTTCGGCGGCGCGCTTGAACGCCGCGCGCACTTCGTCCGTCGTCGTGGGCTTTTCGACGTTCACCACCAGATACACGATCGAAACGTTGGGCGTCGGCACGCGCAAAGAGCAGCCGTCGAGCTTCCCCTGCAAGTCCGGCAGAACCAAGCCGATCGCTTTCGCCGCGCCCGTCGTCGTCGGAATGATGGAGATCGCCGCCGCGCGCGCCCGCCGCAAGTCCTTGTGCGGAAGGTCCAGAATTCGCTGGTCGTTCGTGTAGGAATGGACCGTCGTCATCGCGCCGTTGCGGATGCGGAAATTCTCATGCACCACTTTCGCCGCGGGCGCGAGGCAATTCGTCGTGCACGAGGCGTTTGAAATGATGTGGTGTTTTGCGGGATCATACTTCTGGTCGTTCACGCCGAGCACGATCGTGATGTCTTCGTTCTTCGCGGGAGCCGAAATAATCACTTTCTTCACCGTCCCGCGCAGATGCTTGCGCGCGTCCTCGGCCTTCGTAAAAAGCCCCGTGGATTCCACCACGATTTCTGCGCCGAGCGACGACCAGGCGATCTCCGCCGGATCTTTCACCTTGAAGACCTTGATCGAACGCCCGTTCACGCGGATCGAATCCTCTCCAAAGCTGACTTCCTCTTTCAGATTGCCGAGCACAGAATCGTACTTCAGCAGGTGCGCGAGCGTCTTCGGGTCGGTGATGTCGTTCACGGCGACGAACTCGATCGAGGGATCGCCCAGTGCAGCGCGCATGATGTTCCGGCCGATTCGGCCGAATCCGTTGATTCCCACTTTCACTGGCATCGGTTGCTCTCCTTGCTGGATAGAGAAGTGACTGCGCTGACCTGCTTAATCTCCAGAATAAGCCCCGTGCTCGCGGAAGTCAATTGGCGCGCCCTCTCTGCCTGCTCGGGCAGCTACGGCACGATTGGTGGGCGCTCCCCGCCGGTTTTTCCTTAGCCCTGATCTCCAGCCGGCCGTCGCGATCAACGCTGCCCATGCCCGCTCTGTGCTCTCCGTGTTCTCTAGGGTAAATCGCCCCCCCGCCGTCTCTCGCGCCGCGCTAGCCGGCCTTTGCCTCCAACGACACTTGCCTCCAACGCCGCTTGACAAAGCCTGGACGCCCTTGTAGCCTCTACCCGTTGGCGGGAAAGTCTAAATTCCAATATTAGGCAGGAGGGTCAGTCATGTCAGGACGCAAACTGCATAGGATCCGTGGGATATTCGTGTGTGTATTCATGCTGGGATTCGCAATGTTACCGCAGCACGTGTCGGCGCAGCAGGCGAATAATTCAACGCAGGCGGTTGCGGTGAGCGCGCCGCTCGGCTTTTCAGGCGCAGTCGTTCCGCAATTGATCAAGTTCTCGGGCGTGGCTCTCGATCTTTCGGGCAAGCCGATGACGGGCACGGCCAACCTGACCTTCTCTATTTACGCCCAGCAATCGGGCGGCGAGCCGCTGTGGTTTGAAACGCAGACAGTCGAGCTTGATTCCGCAGGGCAGTACACGGTCTTGCTCGGCGCTACGCGTGGCGGATTGCCGATGAGCTTGTTCACGTCAGGCGAAGCACGCTGGCTTGGGATCGAAATCGGCAACGGGCCGGAAGAGGCTCGCGTGCTCTTGCTGAGCGTTCCTTATGCGCTCGAAGCGGGCAACGCGGAGACGTTGGCCGGGAAGCCGCTTTCAGACTTCGTGCTGAAGAGCGGGACGACGGGCGTCCTTGGTTCGATTCTCGCGCCGGGGGGCGCGAAGCCGAAGGCGGAGTTGACAAACACGACAGGCACGACGGTGACGACGGCGGGAGGGACGGTGGGCTATCTACCGCTGTGGGACTCGACGACGGACATCACGAAGTCGGCGCTTTTCCAATCGAGCGGCAACATCGGCCTGGGGACGACGACGCCGGCATCGCCGCTCGAGATTTCGATGGCGACTGCAGGGGTGGCGCTGACGCTGAGCGGCGGCGGGACGGGCGGCTTCGGCTACGCGGACATCACGTCGGGGCCGAACCGAGGGTTGCGGTTGACGTCGGGCGGGAACTACGCGAACGGGCCGTCGTTCCAGTTGTGGCAAACGGGCTCGGCGTTCCAGGGGATGTATTTTGACGCGGGTTCGAAGGCGGGGGCGGACATTAACTTTCGCACCAGCCCGACGAGCGGCGTGGTGGCCATGATCGTCAAGCAGGGGACGGGCCTAGTCGGCATCGGCACGACGACACCGAGCACGGCGCTCGACGTGAATGGCACGGTGACGGCGACATCGTACAGCGGCAGCGGCGCGGGGCTGACGAGCCTGGATCCGGCGAACATCGCCTCCGGCACGGCGGGAATCAGCATTACGGGCAACGCTGCGTCGGCGACGACAGCCGCCTCTGCGACGAACGCCACCGAGCTGGAAGGTGTCGCGGCAGCCGACTACGCTCTGAATAACGCGGAAAACACCTTCACGACAAACCAGGCATTCAACGGCATTCTCATCGTGAAGGGAGCCGTGGCGGGGTCCACCACCTCGTCGGCGGGTTACGGCGCAACGAGTTTGCGCTTTGAGCAGACGTCGGGGGACGAACCGAATGCCGGCGTCATTGACTATCGCAACTTCGACGCGAACGCTCTGAGCATTGTCGGCGCGGGAAGCACCGCGGGAAGCCGCGAGGTGCACGTGTTCGACGAGCTCGGGGTCGACGGCCCGGCCGTTTCCGGAATCGCGCTCCACGTCACGAATACCGGTGCTGACGCTATAGACGAGCTGGCGGACGGTTCTAACGTCAACGGCACGTGGCTCATCCTGGATAACTCCAGTACGGGCGGAACGAACTGGAACGTCGTCTCAACCGGCAGCAGGAATATTGAAGGAGCAGGACTGCTCCTATTCGGGGACAACACCATCCAGGGGGACAACAGCGACGTCATGACGCTGACTTCCGCAGGCGACGTTGGCATCGGGACGACCTCGCCGGCCGATCCTCTCGACGTAGCGGGCGAAATCCACACAAGCACATGCTTCGTCGCCGGCTCGACCACCGTAGGCGGGACTTGCTCCTCGGACGAGCGGCTCAAAAAGGACATTCGGCCTTTTGCGCCCTCGCTCGACAAGTTGGCCGAATTGCAACCGGTGCGCTTCAACTGGCGGCCTTCGAACCCGGATGGCTACCGCTTCGGCGCGGCCCGCTCGACGGGCCTGATCGCGCAGCAGGTCAAGCAGGTCTTTCCGCAGATGGTCGGGAAAGACAAAAACGGCTACTACACGGTGAATTACAGCTTGCTGCCCTTCATGCTGCTTGCGGGAGTCAGGCAATTGAAAACCCGCAATGACGACTTGACGTTCCAGGTGCAGGCGCAACGAAGGCAGCTCGAGCAGGCCGACGCGCGCCTCGCGGCCTTCGAGAGGGCAAGCGCGGTGAAGGACGCCAGGCTTACTCGCCTGCAAGCGCGAACCGATAACTTGACAGCGCAGAACCGCAAGCTCGCGAGCGAAGTGGCGCAAATCGAGAAGTCGCAACGGCAGATGGCGATTCTGCTGACGAAACTCGACTCCCGCCTTCGCGGGAATGACAAGACGGAAAACGCGAGCGCGCATCCGTCGCGCTCGCCGCAAGCGAAACGCGCGCAAATCGCCCGCGTGAACTTCTGAAGCGCCGCGCGAAGCGATAATTGATCACGCCGCAGGAGCGGGCTGGATTGCCCGTCCTTGCGCTTCCTCATCGGATTGCTCCTTGACGCCGCTCAAGCGGCTGGGACGTTCGCCGTCCGCTCCGTGCCCCCTGCGTCAATCTTCTTTCCTCGAAATGGCGATTGCGCGTTCAACATTTCCGACTCAAAATAGCATGCTCGAGATCATCGAAGCTGGACGAACGCAAAGCGGAAGCTGAGAGCTGGCCGCAAACGACTGAAAGCTCGGGGAACCGAACTCCGAACCATGCTTCCCATCGCCATCGAATTCGGCCGTGAAATCTGCGGCGACCTTGCCGCCGCCGAGGCCCGCGAGTGGCTGGTGACGAACGGCCTGGGCGGCTTTGCCATGGGGACGGTCGCGGGCACTCCTACGCGCCGGTATCACGGCCTGCTCGTTGCCGCGCTCGATCCTCCGCGCCGCCGCACGTTGCTGGTCACGAAGCTCGATGAAATTGCCGACTGCGACGGAGCGTCTTACTCCCTCGGCGCGAATCGCTGGCAAGGCGGAGCGCTCGATCCCGAAGGTTACCGCTTCATCGAGCGCTTTCATCTCGACGGCACGACGCCGGTGTGGACTTTCGCCCTCGCGGACGCGCTCCTCGAAAAGCGCATTTGGATGGAGCAGGGTGAAAATACCACTTACGTCCGTTACCGGCTTCTGCGCGCGAGCGGCGCGCTCACGCTGACGCTCAAGGCGCTGGTCAACTATCGAGGCTTCCATGCCGCGACGCACGCGGGCGATTGGCGCATGGCGATTCAGCCGGTCGCGCACGGCGTTTCCGTCAATGCGTTTTCAGGCGCGCATCTTTTCTTTCTGCTCAGCGCGGAGGCAACGGCCGAGCCCGCGCACGAGTGGTACCGGAATTTCGAACTTTCCGCGGAGCGCGAGCGCGGCCTCGATGACTGCGAAGACCATTTGCACGCGGCAACATTTCGCGCGCCCCTCGAGCCCCGAAAATCGCTGACGCTCGTTTTCTCAACCGAGCCGAACGCTCGGCTCGATGGCGACGCGTCCTTCGCGCGCCGCCAAAGTTACGAGCAATCGCTTCTCGACGACTGGCAAAAGGCGAAGCCCGAAGCCGCCCAAAGCGCGCCCGGCTGGATTCGCCAGCTTGTCCTTGCCGCCGATCAATTCGTCGTGCGGCGGCCGGCGGCCCATCCAACGGGCGGCCGCTCCGTGATTGCGGGTTATCCGTGGTTCGGCGAATGGGGCCGCGACACGATGGTTGCCTTGCCCGGCCTCGCGCTTGCAACCGGCCGGCCGGAGATAGCGCGCGGCGTTCTCCGCACGTTCTTTCAGTTCGTGGATCGCGGACTGTTGCCGAATATGATTCCTGAAGAAGGCGATGCGGCGCTCTACAATTCGGTGGATGCCGCGCTTTGGGCCATTGAAGCCGTTCGGCAATATTTTGACGCGACGCACGACATCGAGTTCGTTCGCGAAGTATTTCCGGTTCTCGCCGGCATTGTCGCTGCTTATTCCCGCGGCACCCGATTCAACATTCGCGCGGATCCCAAAGACGGATTACTCTCGGCCGGCGAGCCGGGCGTTCAGTTGACCTGGATGGACGCGAAGGTCGGCAATTGGGTGGTTACGCCGCGGATGGGCAAGCCGGTCGAGGTCAATGCGCTTTGGGTTCAGGCTCTCGCAACGGTCAGCGATTTGTCGGTGGTCGTCGGCGGACCTTCCCGCAATTTCTCCCCGTTGGGCGCACTTGCCCGCCAGCATTTCGCCCGCTTCTGGAATCCCGCGCGCGGCTGTTGCTTCGATGTGGTGGATGGTCCGGCGGGCGATGATCCGTCCTTGCGGCCGAATCAGATTGTTGCGGCGTCGCTTGCCGATAGCGGCCTCAGCCTCACGCAGCGGCGCGCCATCGTCGCTGTTTGTGCGAAGCGGTTGCTGACTTCATTCGGACTTCGAAGTCTTGCGCCGGAAGAATCAGGTTATTGCGGCCATTACGGCGGACCGCAATACGAGCGCGATGCCGCCTACCACCAGGGAACTGCATGGGGATGGTTACTCGGGCCCTTCGCGCTCGCGCACTTCCGTGCTTATGGAGATCGGAAGCGCGCGCTATCTTTTCTCGAGCCTATGGCCGATCATTTGCGGATCGCAGGCCTTGGAACCGCGAGCGAAATTTTCGACGGTGATCCGCCCTTCGCCGCGCGCGGCTGCATCGCGCAAGCGTGGACGGCTGGTGAAATTCTGCGCGCCTGGACGGAACTGCACTCCTCTTCAAATTATTGAGAGAGTTCGTTCAGGGACGGCGCAGCATCGAAACCGTCGTTGGAGCGGAAGAGCAATACTGAGGAATAACGAGGTGTTCGCCTGGATAAATGAGGTTTGGATTTTGAAGGCCGGGGTTTGCGCGAGCGATGGAAGTCCAGCAGTCGCCGCTGCCAAAACGCGTTGCGGCCAGCTTCCAGAGCGAATCGCCCGCGCGGACGTGGAGACCTTCATGGGAGCGCTTTGCGACAACGACGGCAGCAAGGCGAAGCCATTGACCGGGATGAATCAGGTTCGGATTGCGAAGAGCGGGATTCGCCCGAGCAATCTCGCTCCAGCGTCCGCAACGGGATGGAAGAAATCCGACCACGAGCACGTGAATACCCGCAGATGCACGCCAGCAGCCTCTGCTTTGCGCTGCCAGGCCAGCGGGTCGTAAACAGTTTTAGATTTCGTGACAACCGAGGGGTCTGATCCGTATCTTTCCTGCGCGGTGAACATGTAACAGTGAGCGCAGCCAGGCGATATCTTCTCGCAGCCGCGCCACGGGTTCCAAGTTTTATCCGTCCACGAAATGATCGTTCGCTCGCCCATAGCTTGCCATCTTTATAGAGCCTTATTTCGAACAGCCGACAGCCCGGGCGATTTTCTTTTTCATCCCCCAAAATACCTTCTCCTGCCAACCGGACAACTGCTCGCCCGTCTTGGGGTCAATGAAAATCAACTTGATTGACCGGACGTTCACCGGATCGCTCCAGCTCACACAGCCCCCACTGCCGTTGCACATCACGGTCGTATCGCCGCCCGGCCCCGAACACGTCGCGCCATTCGCATCCGACGAGCAAACGACGTTCGGTGATGCCTCTGTAAGTTTGTACAGCAGGCCTTTATAAGCCATGACAGCCAGCACAGCGTCAGCGTCTTTAACGTGATTCACTACCCGGAGGCAGGATATTTCCCTGACCGTATTCCTGATATGTCGCATCCCACCGTGATCCGAAAAACCCCAGGCCAGGCCCTCGCTCGGAACATAGACTTTCCGAACATGGCTCAGTTCCGGGTAACGTGGTGACTTGCTCTTATGTCGGGCAAAACCCAGCATCGGAATCATGAGCGATAGAACCAAACAAAACATGATGCGCTTCATTTCTAACCTTATCCAAACCATATCACAACATCCTCTCCAGGCGCTCATTTTCCCGCAGTAACTGTTCTACCAGCCCGTGAGCAGCGCCTTCAGCAGCATTGCGAGCGCGACAATTGCGATAGCCGCTGCGGTGAAGCCTTTTATCCACCAACGCCTCTCTGATTCGGGCTGCATCGAACGAACACTCGCCGGTGACGATATCCCGGCCAGCGCGGGTGGTTTTTATCACTTTCCGGGGGCGGTCGCAATAGCAAGTTAGTTAACAGAGGCGCGCGCCGCCGAGTCAACCGGCGGGTCCTGCGGCGCCTTCGGGCCTGTTCGGAACCGCACACCCGAGTCCCACAATCAAACAAGCCTATGCGGCGTTTTACCGGCGCAGCGCGCGGAGCGTTGATTTTCAGCCGCTTGTCGAACAGCGGAACGGCAAAGCAATTGCCTCCGTAGTTCACGGTATGGATATCCCTCGTCAAGGCGTTGCGCGCGCGCGGAGAATCAGAAGGATCATTTATATTACGAGCGCAGTTGTGCTCATAGCGCTCACATCGGTTGCGATTTCCCGTCTAAAACCCGCGGCGCCGGAAGTCGACGCTTCCACGGTATACATGGATACGGTGAAGCGGGGACCGATGAAGATTGAAGTGCGCGGGCTGGGAACGCTCGTGCCGGAGGACATCCTTTGGATTCCGGCCATCACCGATGGTCGCGTCGCCGAGCGGCCGATTCTGCCGGGAACCGCGGTGAAACCGGACACGCTTCTGCTGGTGCTGACGAATCCCCAGCTCCAGCAGGAAACGCTCGACGCCGAATGGCAGATGAAACAGGCTGAAGCGGATTACAACAGTCTGAAGGCGCAGCTCGCAAGCCAGGTGCTCGCGCAGCAGGCGACCGCCGCGACGGCGAAGTCGGACTACCTCCAAAGCAAACTCCAATCGGAGCGCGATCGTCAATTGGCCAATCTGGGGCTCGGCCCCGAAGTGACGGCCGAGCTCTCCGCCGCGAAAGCGCAGGCCGCAAAAACCGGCGACCAGGTTGCTAGCGAGCAGGTCAATGTTCTGACGCAATCCGTTCAAGCGCAGCTTGCCGCGCAGGAGGCGAAGGTCGAACAATTGCGCGCGATGTACAACTTGAAAAAATCGCAGC
>JAKASG010000009.1:0-21516 GCA_021828285.1 Acidobacteriota bacterium
GGCCGCTTCCCCGGCTTCGTCAGCCCCCAGCATTCCGAAAGGGCCCTGGGGCTTTACTTGCTGGGAGCCGATCATGCTTAACCGGAGATGCCTTCCCCCTTTTCAACACGATCCGTTGACAGCGCCGTACTGGGTGCGGCTATTGACACCGCGTTCAAGCGCATGGTACAAGAATCTCAATGGTTTCGAGGGGATAGTGGCAAGGGTTTTTGACTAGAAAGTCAACCACGTGGCCTTTGCGTTTCAAGAAGTGGAACGGCGAGGGTCCTGTCTAACCCGGTGCTCAGATTATCTCGGATATTCGGGGTACAAAAGGCATCGCGAATGAATCAGCACTAATACCAGCATGATTTCCTGCATTCCATTGACGGTCGTGCTTCCTCTTCTGGCGGGGGGCATTGGAGCTACCCTCTTCATCGAGCGTCTACGCCAGGATGGGTTGGAG
This sequence comes from Acidobacteriota bacterium, assembly GCA_021828285.1. GTDB lineage: Bacteria > Acidobacteriota > Terriglobia > UBA7540 > UBA7540 > JAKASG01. The sequence continues at coordinate 446 of JAKASG010000009.1, forward strand.
CGGCGCAGCGACAATGCCCAGCTTTCCAAAGTCCAGCAACTCACCGCTCCGATCCTCACCGGCACCGACCCGCGCGAAGCTCTCGAGCAGACCCTTGACGGCACGCTCGCCGCGTTGAACCTCGCTCGAGGTCTGGTTCTAGTTCCTTCCCTCGGCTCGAACGGCTCATCCTATACCATTACGAAGGGCTTTAAGCCTAGCGCCGGGGAACGCCTGGCTTCGGGCGTGTTGCGCGATTATGCGCTTCGCTCCGGTGAGCGCTGGGGCGGGACGATGGTCTTCTCCAGCCTGCGCAGCGGCGAGAAGGTCTTTGCGAGCTGGCAGCTCGACCCGGCCTTCCAGCAGTTTCGCGAGTTCTTCATCGAGCAGGGCTGCGGGGCGCTTGCGGTGCTCCCGCTGCGCGGCCGCCAAGCTCCCTGCGGCGTGATGTTGCTGGCAGCGGATCGGCCGAGAACATTCAGGCTCGGCGAGCTCCGCCTGCTCGATTCGATTCGCGACCAGGCCGGCATAGCGCTCGAAAACCGCATGCTTGAGAATGCCGCCGAGCGCCACGCCGATGAAATCGTCAGCTTGCATCGGATCTCGGAAGCTTTGAGCGCCGCCTTCGATACCCAGAAACAGTTTGAGATTCTGCGGGATGAGCTGAGGGGTCTTTTCGGAATCAGCGGTGTCTGGCTTGCTTTCCAGGATGCGCCGGAAGGCCGGTTTGAGATACTTTCCGCATGCGAGACTCTGCCCGCGGACAGCGGACCGGCGCCTCAGGTGCAAGGCCTGGTGGATTACGTTCTGCGGGCGCGCGCGCCGCTCATGATTGCGCAGGACTTCGAGAAGACGTCGCGCCGCTTGAGCATCGCTTCCGCCGACCGCCGGATTCGATGCTGGTGCGGCGTGCCGATGCACTTTTCCGACGGCACGACGGGCGTGCTTGCGGTGGCGGACTTCACCCGGGAAAACGCTTTGGATGGCGCCCAATATCAGTTGCTTCAGGCGCTCGCGAGCGAAGCGGGCGTTTCCATTGAAAACGCGCGGCTCTACCAGCGCGAGCAGCGCCGCGCCCGTCATCTGACTTTGCTGAATGATGTGGCGCGCAGGACGAGCGCTGTGCTTGATCCGCAGGAACTCTGCAACAGCCTCTGCTCGGAAATCCGCCAGGCTTTTGGCTACGATCTGGTGCGCTTTGAAACGCTCGATGCGGCGCGCGGCGAGCTGGTGGTGGAAGCGCAGGAAGGGTACGCCGAGGAGATCCTCGGCCGGCGCTTCAAGCTGGGCGAAGGTCTTTCCGGAATCGCCGCGGCCTCCGGCGAGCCGATCACGGTCAACGGCGTCGAGCGCGACCCGCGCTATATCGCTCTCGATTCGCGTGCGCGCTCCTCGCTGAATATCCCGCTGAAGTATGGCGACGACAGCCTGGGCGTCCTGGTGGTTGAGACGTTCCGTGAAAACGGTTTTTCAAAGCAGGACGCGCAGATGGTGCTCACGCTTGCCGACCAGCTTGCCATCGCTCTCCACAACGCCAGCGCCTTCAAGTCCGCAAAGCAGGAAGCAATCACGGACGGACTGACGCATCTGAAGACGCACCGTTATTTCATGGAAGCGCTCGAAGCCGAATGGCGCCGCGCCCCGCGCTCGGGACGGCCGTTCTCCCTCATCATGCTCGATCTCGATAGTTTCAAGCGCGTGAACGACCGCTATAGCCATCTAGAAGGCGACCGCGTCCTGGTTGCCGTGGCACGGCTGCTGGAATCGCGCTCGCGCCATGTTAATCCCGTGGCGCGTTACGGCGGCGACGAGTTCTCGATTCTGATGCCTGAAGCAGGCCTCGACCAGGCAGAGATTCTCGCTGAGCGGTTGCGCGTGAGCCTCGCTTCCGATCCCTATCTGGCGAGCCACGGGATGACCGGCAGTTTCGGGATTGCCAATTTTCCAGCGCACGGCGCGACGCCCGACGAATTGCTGCGCGTCGCGAATTTCGGCATGATTCTCGCCAAGCACGAGCGGGGAAACTGCGTCCGCATCGCCTCGCGTGCGGAAGGCGATGCTGTTGACCCGAGAGTGCTCGACGCCTATCTCGGCGTCACGGTGAAGCGGCTGTTCTCAACCGGCCCCGAGGCGTTCGAAGAATATATGAGCCGCCTCGAACAGGCCGTCGAAGGCGCCGCCTCCGGCCAATCCTTCGGATCGCTGATGGACACGGTCACGGCGCTCGCCTTCGCTATTGACGCGAAGGATCATTACACGCAGGGCCATTCGCAGTCGGTCTCGAGGCTCGCGGCGCGGATCGGACGGCAACTCGGCCTGCCGGAATCGCAGATCGAAGAAATCCGCCTGGCCGGTATCCTGCACGATATCGGCAAGATTGGAATTCCGGAGCAGTTGCTCAATAAACCGACGCGCCTGACCGAAGAAGAATTTGAAGTCATCAAGACCCACGCCGTCCTCGGAGAAAGAATCCTCGGGCCGCTCAAAGGGAAGGGGATGGCCCGCATCCGGAAGATGGTCCGGCATCACCATGAAGCGTTCAACGGCAACGGCTATCCCGACGGCCTGCGGGGTGAAGACATCCCGCTCGGCGCGCGGATCCTGACTGTGGCTGATTGCTTCGACACGATGGTCTCGAAGCGCACTTACAAGGAAGGCCGTACCGCCGACGACGCAATTGCAACGCTGCGGCGCGATTCGGGGGTTTTCTTCGATCACGCCATGGTCGAAGCTTTCCTCCAGAGCCTCACGATCGAAAAGCCGGGCGGCGATGCCGTCAGCCTGCACGGCGCCGATACCGTCAGCCGGCGCAGCACGGATGGGGCCAGTCGGCGACTGCCGAATTAATCCGAAAACCTGCTCGGACGATAGGCCCCGACCGAGGCCGTCGTTTTTCCCGTCAAAACCAGATCGGCAATGATCCGCGCGGTGACCGGCGCGAGCAAGATGCCGTTGCGAAAATGGCCCGTGGCGAAAACGAGGTTGGGCCATTCCGCAAGGCCGAGAAGGGGGAAATGGTCGGCCGTGTCGGGACGAAGGCCCGCCCAGGCGCGCAAAAATCTTGCCTGCCCGATCCACGGAGCGAATCGCCCAACACCTCCGATCACGGCTGCGAGACCCTCCGCCGTAACCCGCTTTTCAAAACCCACATATTCCGCTGTCGTTCCCGCCACGACTCGGTTTCCATCGCGCGGCACCAGATAATGGTGGCCCACGCGCAAAACGAACGGAAGCGGATGAGGCGACTCGAACTCGATCAGTTGCCCGCAACACGGCTCCATGCGCAGGTCAAGGCCCAGGCCCGCACCGAGCTCGCCCGACCAAACGCCCGCGGCAAGCACGAAGTGCGAGGCCGGAACCGGCTCCGTGGCAGTCGAGAGCGAAGAACTCGATCTCACTTGAACGCTCACGGCGCGACCGTTCGATGTTTCAAAGCCCGCCGCAATGGTGTGCGGGCTGAAGCGCACTCCGCTCCGCCGCGCCGCCTCGACGAGCAATTGCATCAGCTTTTCATTGTTCACCGTATGATCGCCAGGGATGAAAACGCCCGTCTCAACTTCCGGCGCGAGCCCGGGCGCTCGCGCTTCAAGCTCTTTCCTCGCAAGCCGCTCGATGGCGAGGCCTGCGCGGGATTGCGCTTCAACAATCCCCTCGAGACTTTTTCTCTCCGCCTCGTTCGCTGCCAGCAGCAGCTCGCCGTCGCGGCGATATCCCGCGCGCTCACCCGAGAGCGCTTCGATTTCTTCGACGAAGCCCGCGTAAAGCCCGCGGCTCTCGAGGCAGAGTTCGGCAAAAAGGTCGATCTCCGTCGTTTCGCCTTGCGCTGCGAGCATTCCCGCGGCCGCCGAACTGGCCTCCATGCCTGGCTCGCCGCGGTCGATTACCAGAACCTGCAGCCGCGCCTGCGCCAGCCGCAGCGCAATCGAGCAGCCGATGATTCCTCCGCCAATCACCACAACATCCGGCGAAGCATGAAACGTGGTACCCATGTCCGAATTCCTCTTTTTGCACGACCGATTATGCTGGATCGCCCTTGAGAATTCAGTTTTGGACAAGCCGCCGTTGCCGGTCAAGGCTTATTTTCGCCGCCGAGCGGCCGTTGAACCATTACGCCTTTTGCTTCATAAGCCGAACTTCAAATCCGATCGCGCCCATCGAGATCTTGCAGCCTCCGAAGCGGCTCTCTTCCGCCATGCGGCTGAACTCGGCTTCGGTATAAGCCCGCCTCTGCAGCCAGCGAAGCGTCTGCTTCATCATCCAACTTTCAAATCCACTTCGCCCGCTCTGAGCTACGTAATCTTTGATTGCCTTGACCGGCACTTCCCTCGCGAGGTCAACGATCATCGCTTCGCCGCCGGGACGCAAGACACGGTGCATTTCGTCAAGCGCCTTTACCGGCTCCGAAAAGTTCTTGAAGGCCGCCGAGCAATAAACAAAATCGAAGGACTCGCCGGGGAAGGGCATTGCCGACGCGCTGCCGAAACGGAAATCCACCGTTACCCCTTCGGCGCGCGCATTTTCCTGGGCGATTCCGATGAACGTGCGGCTCACGTCGAGGCCCGTGAGCTTGAAGTTTCCGAGCTTCGCAAGCTCAACTGAAAAGAATCCCGGCCCCGGCGCGACTTCGAGAACGCCGGCTCCGGCGGGCAGATGCTCCGCGACTTTGCGAGCTTCGCCGCGAAACTGGTCTATATCCTTGCGCCGCGTGCGCGCGTACGAGCGCGCAATCCAGCCCTCCATTCCCACCCCTTTCCACGCTTTCTGATGTTCAGTCGTCATCCCTTGCTCCTTTCACGAGAATGCGGTACTATTTGAATCTGGCAGCATCTTAGGAATGCAGCTAACTATCTTAATAATGCAGCTATCTCAATGTCAAGATATTTTTCGAAAAAGGTTTCGCGCCCGGAACTCCTGAAGAGGCTCTCGGATTTGGGCCGCAAAATCAGCACGCAAACCGTCTTCATCCATCAGGCGATTGCACAGACGGTGGGCCTGAACGCGACGGACACCAAGTGCCTCGATCTCATCCTTTCGAGCGCCGATGCCGCGGTCACGGCGGGCCGTCTCGCGGAAATGACCGGCCTCACGACGGGCGCCATCACGCACATCCTCGACCGGCTCGAAAGGCGCCGCTTCATCGAGCGCGTTCGCGACACTCGCGACCGCCGCAAGGTCTTCATCCGGGCCCGCCTGGAAAGCCTCGCTCCGCTCGCGCCGAAATATGAGGCCGTGGGCCGCGCTTTCCTTGACCTCGCCCGAGATTACAGTGACCGCGAGCTTGAGTTAGTGTGCGAGTATATGGAAAAAACGTCGGAAATTTCGGCGCGCGAGCTGGCAAAACTCATTGACGCCCGCCGCTCGGGATCAAGCGCGCCATAATTACAGCCCGTGCAAGGGCTCCCTCGGAAAGAAGTCAGCCGCGCGGCGCGGATGACCGCACCCGCCGTGGGACGGGGCGCCTTGAGCCACAGGGCAGCGCGTTGCGCGCGCGGGGCAAATTCACTTAGAATAGAAACGCGGGAATTCTGCACAAGCGATTCCGGGTACCGGAGCTTCGGAGAGGCCATTGGCTTGCCCCATCTGTGAAAAACGAAAGGAAAAGAGGTTTTGTCCGGCGCGCGGCGACCGTATTTGCGCGGTTTGTTGCGGCTCCGAGCGCGAAATCACGATTGATTGTCCCTCCGACTGCGTCCACCTGATCGAAAGCCGGCGGCATGAATTCGAGCGGCGCGATTACGACTGGTCTAAATTGCCTTTCCGCGAACGCCAGGTTGCGCCCGGGTTTGCTCGCGAGCACGCGTCATTGCTCGACGCATTGACGCTTGTGATTTGCGACTTTGCCGCGGAGCATCGCGCGACGGTGGATCAGGACGTCGTTGCCGCCACGTCGAGTCTCGCCGAAGCGTTCGTTACGCTGGACAAGGGGATTTACTATGAAAAGCGTCCGGCGAGTTTGCTCCAAGCCGGCCTTTACGATGCCATGAAAGCGGCGATCTCGAAGCTGCAAAAGGACGAGGCGGTGCAGGCAGGCTTTCCGAAGTCGCGCGACGGCGATCTCCGCGACGCGCTGATTGTTTTGACGCAGTTGGGAGCGCGGCACGACAACGGCAGGCCGCGCAGCCGCGCTTACCTCGACATGTTGCGGCGCGAAATCAGGCCGAAAATCGCGCCTCAATCCGAAGCGAGCCGAATCATCATTCCCTGAGCGCAGCGCGGCCGGGGGTGGGCGCGCTGCGCGCGCTTCAAACCTGGAGGATTGGGACTCGACATCCATGTCATCGAATGAGGCGGAAGAAGTCCGGTCACGGGCGGACATCGTGCGCATCGTCGGCGAGTCCGTCAAGCTTCGCAAGGCGGGCGCGAACTTCGTCGGCTTGTGCCCGTTCCATCAGGAAAAGACGCCGTCCTTCAGCGTGCATCCGGTGAAGCAAATCTTCCACTGCTTCGGCTGCGGAGTGGGCGGAGACGTCTTCAAGTTCGTGATGCTGATGGAGCGCGTCTCATTCCCGGAAGCTCTCGAGCGCGTGGCCGAACGCGTCGGCGTCAAGCTTCACGCTTCGCGCGCGACGGGCGCGGATGCCGCGAAGTCTCGCGAGCGCGAAACGCTTTTCAAAATTCACGAGGCCGCCGCGAAGTTTTTTGCCGCGCAGCTCGGCGGCACGGCCGAGGGACGCGTGGCGCGCGGCTATCTCGCCGATCGTGGATTGGGCGACCGGACAATCGGGCGCTTTCGCATCGGGTACGCGCCGGGCGACGGCGGGGCGCTGGTGCGGCATCTTGGCGAGAGTGGATTTCCGAAAGAAGCGGTGGTGAAGAGCGGGCTCGCGCTCGAAGACGCCCGCGAAAGGCGGATGTACGACCGCTTTCGGCGTCGCATTGTTTTCCCCGTCGCAAACGAAAGCGGCAAAGTGGTCGCGTTCGGAGGGCGCGCGCTCGGCGATTCCGCCGAGGCGGGCCCGAAATATCTGAATTCCCCGGAGACTTCGATTTATACGAAAGGCCGAACACTTTACAACCTCGACCGCTCAGGCGCCGCGATTCGCAAGCAGGATTGCGCGGTGCTGGTCGAAGGTTACATGGACGCGATTGCCGTGGATTCGGCAGGCGCAGAGAACGTTGTTGCGTCTTGTGGTACGAGCCTCACGGAAAGCCAGATCCGTCTGCTGGGACGATACACGCGCCGAGTCATCGTGAATTTCGATCCGGACTCCGCAGGGATGGCGGCGACGGAGCGGTCGCTCGGTTTGTTTCTCGAGGAAGGGTTCGAGGTGAAGATTTTGGCGCTAGGGGATGGACAGCCGGGGGTCAAAGCGAGTCTCGATCCCGATGCTTATATCCGCGCTGCGGGTGATGCCGCTTATCGCGAGCGGCTTTCAGGAGCGGTGAGCTATCTCGATTATTTGACCGAGCGCGCCGCCGCTCGGCGCGACTTGCGGACGCCGGAAGGGAAGGTTGCCGCTGCGAACGACGTTTTGCCTTATATCGCGCGGACGCCGAATCCGATGCTGCGCGCCGAGCTGGCCAATCGTCTGGCGAGCCGGCTCGGACTCGATGATCGCCTGATGCTGGAAGAGGTGAATCGAGCGGCTCGACAGGGGGCGGGCGAGGTCGCCATGACGGCAAGATCCGCGATTTCGAACGCACGTCCAGCCGAAAAATTGCTGCTCCAGACCTTCCTCGGGAACGCGGAGCTCGCGAGTGAATTCCTCGGCCCGATGATCCAGGCGGGAGCTTGCGATGGCCTTGCCTCGGAGAAGATATTTCGCCGGATGGAAGAGCTGCACCGGGCCGGAGAAAAACTGGAGATTTCTGCAATTGAAGAGTCACTAAATGAGGATGAAAAGCGTCTAATCTACGAAGGCGCTTTTGAGCCGGCGCCCACAATGGATCGGACGGAAGTGGCGGCTTGCATTCGGGCGCTCGAACGCAAGAAGTTCGAGGGAATGCGGGAAAAGCTTCAAAACGAAATCCGGGCGGCGGAACGCGAGGGCGACGAAAAGCTGATCGCCGAGTTGATTAAGAAGAAGTCGCGTCTTTTCAATAACTTATCTAGAACTAAAGAAGCGTGAGACATTCCCGATTAAGAATTCAGGCGAATATGGTGTAAAATAGGCACTAACCGCATGGATTCTCAAGGCGATTAGAGCGGATTCCGAGGGGATGAAATTCGGCGAAAAGTGAGCATTCCTAGCGGCCATTTGGACTTGGTGTCGGCGTAGCTGGTGTTGGTAAAGGGGGCTGTCCCGTTGGCGCTCGATGATAAATTCGATCAAGTCAACAAGCTGATCAGCTTGGGCAAAGAAAAGGGCTATCTCCTCTACGACGAGGTGAATGAGCTGCTGCCGTCCGACGTCCATTCGGCGGAGGATCTTGACGATTTGCTTTCCATGTTCGACAACGCGGGCATCGAAGTGCTGGAATCGCCTCGTGCGAAGGAAGCGGAAGCGATCGGCATTGAGAAGGAAGACACTAAGGTTGAGGAGATTGCCGAGGAATCGGATCTCGATCTGACGCCCGGCGGTCTCGATAAAACCAACGATCCCGTCCGCATGTACTTGCGCGAGATGGGCACCGTCCCTCTGCTCACGCGCGAAGGGGAAGTCGAAATCGCGCGCCGGATTGAGCGCGGCCAACTCAAAGCGCTTAAAGCTCTTTCCCGTTCACCCATCAGCATCCAGGAGCTTTTTGGAGCGCGCGAAGCGGTGAAGCGCGGCAACCGCTCGATCAAGGAAGTCGTGGTGTTCGACGAAGACGAATTCACCGAGGAGCGCGTCGCGGAGCGCGCGCGCGAGTTCATCTCCACGGTGGATGAAATGGAGCGTCTGAACAAAAAACTCGCTCAATTGACGACGAAACGCGACCGGATTCCGCGCCGTAAGCGTCCGCGGGAATTCCGCCGCTACGATTGGGCGGTCGCCGAGCACCGCGTCATGATTTCAAAGCTGCTCCGCTCCATCGAGTTCACGCCGGCGGAACGCAAGCGGCTGATGGACCGCATTCGCGAAGCCGCCGAGGAAATCCAGCCGCTTGAGCGGGAAACGAACCGGATCGAGAGGAAAATCGAATCCTCGCGGCGCAACGGCGCTCAGGAATTGCGCAAGGAGCTGCGGCGAAGCCGAGGGCAGCTCGCGGCCATCGAAGCGAAGAACCAGGTTTCCGCGGGCGATTTGCGCCGCACGTTTCAGACGATCGAGGTGGGCGAGCGGGAAGCCGACGCCGCCAAACGCGAGCTGATTGAAGCGAACCTCCGCCTCGTGGTTTCGATCGCGAAAAAATATACGAACCGCGGATTGCAATTTCTTGATTTGATTCAGGAAGGCAATATCGGGCTGATGAAGGCCGTGGATAAATTCGAATACCGCCGCGGCTACAAGTTTTCCACCTACGCGACCTGGTGGATCCGCCAGGCCATCACGCGCGCGATCGCCGATCAGGCGCGCACCATCCGTATTCCAGTCCACATGATCGAGACCATTAACAAACTCATCCGAACCTCGCGCCAGCTCGTGCAGGAATACGGCCGCGAGCCCACGTCTGAAGAAATCGCCAAACGGATGGAAATTCCGGTGGCGAAAGTGCGCAAAGTGCTCAAGATCGCCCAAGAACCTATTTCGCTCGAAACGCCGATCGGCGAAGAGGAAGATTCGCACCTCGGCGACTTCATCGAAGACCGTGGAGTCGTTTCTCCCGCCGAGGCGGTGATCAACATCAATCTGAAGGAACAGACTGAGTCCGTGCTTAAGACGCTGACGCCGCGCGAGGAAAAAGTCATCAAGATGCGCTTTGGCCTCGATGACGGCAGCGAGCACACGCTCGAAGAAGTCGGACAGAGCTTCGCCGTTACCCGCGAGCGCATCCGGCAGATTGAGGCGAAAGCTCTGCGCAAGCTGCGGCACCCCTCGCGCAGCCGCAAGCTGCGGGCGTTTCTCGACGCCACCGTCCACGAATAACCTCGCCGGCGCGCCACCCAAGCGTCCGGCGACCAGGGTCGTCACGGAGCAAACCAATGAAGCCTTGTCCATATTGTGGATATTCCAATCTGGATAGCGCGACGCAGTGCCGAAAGTGCGACTCGTCGCTGGTATCGGCGGGCGGCACCGTTTACTCGGGCCGGCGACACGTGCTCAGCCCGCTGCATGCCAAGTATGTCCGCGACCGCGGGCTTGCGGTGCTCGTCCTCGGTTTGCTGGTCAAGGTTTATTGGGGCGGCTACGGTCCCTGGCCGGTCATTGATAATCCAGCCCTCGCCCACGCCCGCACCTGGCTTGAGCCCCTGCTCATTTACGGCGGCCTCGCTATTTACGCCCTCGGCTGGGCGTTCAAATGGCTTTGATCCGCTTTGCTTTACCGCTCATTGACGGCGCCTCATTTTAGATCCCTGCCCACAATCGCTCGCCTCGGTCGAGTTGGTGGTATAATCCAATCTTTTGGAAGTGCTTCCAGGCGATCACGCGGGAGGGCCTTTGCTCCCGCGCGCTCCTGAACCCACCCAATACGCTGAAGGAGTTCGGCATGAAGCGAAAGAGGCAGAAACCCAAAACACAAGAGAAACAAGGGGTGAGCCGTCGCGATTTCTTGAAAGGGACGGGTGTTGCGATGTCCGGAGGGCTGCTTGCGGGCGCGCACGTGGCAGCCGCGGAAGCGGCATCGGGGCCGGCGGGCGTTTTGGGTCCGGGCGCTGTGCCCATCACGCTCCGGGTGAACGGCAAAGCTCATACGCTGCGCATTGAACCGCGGCTGACGCTGCTTGATGCTTTGCGGGGCCACCTCGACCTGACCGGCGCGAAGAAGGTTTGCGACCGCGCCACCTGCGGCGCCTGCACCGTGATGATTGACCGCAAGGTGGTTTATGGCTGCACGGTGCTCGCCATCGAAGCCGAAGGACACGACGTCACGACGATTGAGGGCCTTGCGCCCGAAGGCGAGCTCACTCCGGTCATGGCGGCTTTCGTCCGTCATGACGCCCAGCAATGCGGATTTTGCACGCCGGGCTTCATCATGGCCTGCACCGCGTTTCTCGAATCGAACCCGAATCCTACGCTCGAGGATATCGAAAAAGGCTTGGGCGGGAATCTCTGCCGCTGCGGAACTTACCGCGGCCTTCGTGAAGCCGTGCTCGATGCGGCTGAGACGATGAGAGGAGGCAAGAGCTAATGGCTGAGTGCAAATACAATTGGCCGAAGGCTAGAGACCGTGAATTGATTGGCCACAGCATTGACCGTATTGACGGCCCCGAAAAATCGAGCGGCCGCGCAAAATACACGTATGACACCAACCGGCCCGGCTTGCTCTTTGGCCGCCTCGTCACTTGTCCCTATGCTCACGCCAAAGTGAACGCTGTGGATACTTCAAAGGCGGGGAAAATGCCCGGCGTGAAAGCCGTCGTCGTCATCAACGGACCTGGTTCGGAAATTCAGTGGGCGGGGGATCTTGTTGCCGCCGTTGCCGCGACCACCGAGCCCGAAGCCGAAGACGCCGCGCGCGCCATTCACGTTGAATATCAGCAACTGCCGCATCTGGTTCAGGAAGAAGATTTGAGCAAAGTCCCCGCCGCCTCCCAAAAGCCACTCGGCGAACAGAGGCAAGGCGACCCGGAAAAAGCGTTCGCGGACCCGAATGCGGTGATCGTCGAAGGCTATTACGGCTTGCCGGTCATCACGCACTGCTGCCTCGAATCGCACGGTTCTGTAGCCGAGTGGACGGCCGATGGACGGTTGAAGACGTGGACTTCGACTCAGTACGTTTCCGGCGGCCCGGGCGAATTCGGCGCCGGTCTGCGCGCCCAGAAAGTGCAAGTGGACGATAAGGATATCGAGACGATTTGCCAATATATTGGAGGCGGCTTCGGCAGCAAGTTCTCCGTTGATCGTTGGGGAATTGTGGCGGCGCAATTGGCTCAGCAGGCGAAGCGGCCCGTGAAATTGATGCTCGACCGCGCGACGGAACTAGAAATCGCAGGTGCGCGGCCCTCCGAATACGCCAAAATCCGCGTCGCAGCCTCGAAAGACGGAACGCTCACGGGCTGGGAGTCTGAATCCTGGGGAACGGGCGGAATGGGTCCGAGCGGTGCCCCCACGATCCCTTACGTCATTGACGTCCCGAATAAAAGCACCAAGCATACGCAGGTGTTCACCAACATCGGTCCGGTCCGAGCCTGGCGCGCGCCGAACAGCCCGCAGGCGTGCCTGGTTACGATGTCCGCTTTCGACGATTTGGCGGCAAAACTTGGCATGGATCCTCTCGCCTTTCTGAGGAAGAACATCAACCTCGCACCTGAATTTCTGCGCAAAAGTTACCTGGAAGAACTGGACAAGGCTTCGGAACTTGCCGAGTGGCCAAAGTACTGGCATCCGCGCGGCGACAAGACGGCCGGACCCATCAAGCGCGGGCTCGGTGTCAGTCTGCACACGTGGTTCGGCCGCGGCCATGCCGGAACAGGGCAGATCACCGTCCGTCCGGACGGGTCGGTCACCGTGCAGTCAGGCACGCAGGACCTGGGAACCGGGACCCGAACGGTAATCAACATCGTGGCGGCGGACACCTTCGGCTTGCCGCTTGAAGCGGTCGAGGTCGAGATCGGCGACAGCCGCTATCCGCGCGACGGCGCATCGGGCGGGAGCACGACGGTGGGCGGAGTTTCCGCGTGGACGCGGCGCGGCGCCGTGGATGCGCGGAACGAACTGTTCGCTGCGGTTGCGCCCTCACTCGGCACGACGCCCGACCAGCTCGAAGCCCGTGAGGGCCACATTCGCGTTAAAGGCGATCCATCAAAAAGCCTGACGTGGAAACAGGCATGCGCGAAGCTCGGGGTCAAGCCTATCCAGACGCTCGGCCGGAACCCCGGTCCTTGCGATCTGATTTCAGGCGGCGTCGGCGGCGTGCAGATTGCGGATGTATCCGTGGACACTGAAACGGGCATCGTCAAGATGAACCGCATGGTCGCCGTTCAGGATTGCGGGCTCATCATTGACATGAAGACGGCGGAAAGCCAGGTCTTCGGTGCGCTGATCATGGGCGTCTGCTATTCGCTCTATGAAGAGAAGGTTATGGATGAGACGCTTGGGATCATGCTCAACCCCAACATGGAGTTTTATAAATTGGCGGGAATCGGAGACATTGGCGAATTCAAGGTGCACATGATGACCGGACCGGGCTACGACGAGCGCGGGGTCATCGGGCTCGGCGAGCCGCCGGTGATTTCACCGGGCGCGGCCATCTCAAACGCGGTTGCGAACGCCATCGGCGTGCGTGTGCCGACCTTGCCCCTTACCCCGGAAAAAGTGCTCGCAGCTCTCGAGAAAGGAGCGGTGGCCTGATGCAAGCCTTCGAATACGCTCGACCCAAAACCGTCCGCAGTGCGGCGCACCTGCTTGCGAGGCGCTGGGGAGAAACAGAAATCCTTGCCGGCGGCACGGACCTCGTGAGCCTGATGAAAGACGGCGTCGCGCGCCCGCGGCGCGTCGTCAGCTTGAGGGATGTCGCCGAGCTGCGCCGGCTGGAATTCGATCCTCGTATGGGCCTGACCATGGGTTCGATGGTTACGCTCCATGAGCTGATTGCGAAACCCGAAGTGGCCGAATATTATCCTGCGATTGTGACCGCAGCTCAAGGTGTCCGAAGCGAGCAGCTTCAGAATATGGGCACCGTCGGTGGAGACCTGCTCCAGCGGCCGCGTGATTGGTATTATCGGAACGGCTATGGCCTGCTCGCCGAGTGGCACGGCCGCTCGCTGATTCCGAACGGCGAAAATCGCTATAACGCAATCCTTGGCAATTCCGGGCCGGCTTACTTCGTCAGCCCCTCCAGCCTTGCGCCGATTCTGATTGCGCTCGGCGGGGGAGTGCGACTGGAAGGACCGCGCGGATACCGCGACGTTCCGCTTGAAAGGCTTTACGTGATTCCGAAAAGCGAGTCCGAAAGGGAACACTCAATCCGGCCTGATGAGGTACTGACCAACGTCTATGTTCCTTCCGCAAGCAAGATCGCGATGGCCGTTTATGAAGTCCGGGAAAAGCAGGCGCTCGACTGGCCGCTCATTGCCGCGGCCGTGGCCCTTCGGTTGAACGATGATAAAGTGGAAGCGGCGCGCGTCATCCTCGGCCAGGCGGCGCCGATTCCCTGGCCTTGTCTCGAAGCGGAAAAGGCTTTGGTCGGGAAAAAGGTGACGGAAACGGTTGCAGCGGCTGCGGGACAAGCCGCGGTCCATGGCGCCCGGGCTCTCAGCCACAACGGTTACAAAATTCAGCTCGCGCGCGTAGCCGTCAAACGGGCGGTTATGGCCGCCGTGAAAGGAGTTGCGTGATGAGCCAGGGTATGATTGAGACGATCACCGAGGTTCGGTGCAGGCATCTGCGCTCGAAGGAAATGTTCATTGAAGTTGACCCCGATCCGCGAGCTCCGCACAACGGCAGCGGCATCTATTGGTGCGTCTACACGCAGCATTGCCTCGGGCCGGATGGCGCCGCCGCCGAGCCTGAAGCCTGCCGGCCGGGCCGCCGCTGCTACGAAGAGCTCTAACGCCCGCCCGCGCAGGCCGGGTTTGCTTGCCCGGCATTCTGGACGGATGCCCAGCTCGCGGATTTCGGGGGTTGAGGCCGTCCGTTTCAGAAAACTCAGCCTTCACGGATTCAATCTCAACTACAAACGCTGAAAACCCCTTGCGACATGGGCGGCGCGAGGGTAGTATAGTGCGGCGTGTCGTTCCACGGCCATGAAAAAGTGGGCGGAAATCATTCTGTTGCTGGTCATCGTTGGGAACACGCTGTACTTCGGCGGAGTTCAGCTACTGGGTTACTCTCTTGCGGAAATCATCCTGTTGCTGGTGGCGCTGCTCGTGCTCGCCGGCATGGCGATTAAGGGGCGGATCACGGTCCCGGCGCCGTGGCCACTCTGCTTGTTTCTGCTCCTCGTCGTCTTTCAACTGATTCCGCTTCCGCCGGCCGTCGTGCGCTTGCTCTCCCCGCAAAGGCTTAGAGGGCCTGGACGAGCGATGGCCGCTTCGGGCTCGCACTGGCTTGCCCTGAGCGTTTATTCGCTTCGCACCGAGCATGCGCTGATGCTGTTTTTTGCCTACGTCTGCGCATTTGCGCTCGCCGCCTACGCTTTTGATTCGACCCAGAGGAAGAGCACGTTGATTCGCGGCCTGATCCTGCTGGGGGTTTTTGAGGCGGCTTACGGAATCATTCAATATTTGACGGGATGGCAAAGAATATTCGGTTATGTGAAACAAGTGGATATCTTCTCGGCGACCGGGACCTATATCAACCACGACGATTTCGCCGGTTTTCTCGAGATGATTTTCCCTTTCCTGCTGGCGGGCGCTTTCTATTTCGCGCAGCAATGGATGGAGCAATCGCGCTGGAAAAGTGAGAAGGACGGCGGCAAACCGGCGAGTCCCGGCGTGAAGGCGTTGATGTACCTGTTCGGCGTACTCATGCTCGCCATTGCCGTCATTTTCTCAAGGTCCCGATCGGGCATTACGGCGAGCCTTCTGGCCCTGGTTTTTATGGTGGGGCTGGCGTTCATGCGCTGGCAGGGTGCTCGCACGATTTGGCTCGTGGGTCTTGCAGGATTTCTGTTTTGCGTGATTGCTTACGGAATGTTCATCGGTCTCGGGCCGGTTCTCGCGCGGTTCAGACGGGTTGAAGAACCGGGCTACCTGACTGCCGAAGGACGCACCCTCATGTGGCAAAATACGCTTCACATGATCCGCGATTATCCGATCACCGGCGTGGGTCTCGGAGATTTCGACGCGGTCTATCGCCGGTACCAAACGACGATGGTCAATTTTTTTGTGGCCCACGCTCACAATGACTATCTCGAGTATGCCGCGGAAACCGGCCTGGCGGGCGCGGCTTTGCTCTTCCTGCCGATCTTCTGGCTGTTCGGAAAAATGATTGCGTCGTTCCTCTCCGACACGAGGCGCTTCCGAAGTTCAATCGTGCTCGGATGCTTAGGAAGCGCTCTGGCCATCCTCATTCACAGCGCGACGGATTTCAATTTGCACATTCCGGCGAACGCGCTCATTTTCGCCGCAGTGCTCGGAGTTGGATACAAAGCAGCCTGTTATGAGCCGAAACACGCGGACCCGCTGCGGGAAACGCCGAAACGCATCATTCACGCCGAGCCTGCAAATGCGCGTCTCCACTGAATCGGCTGGTTCGGCCCGAGCGGGGTTTCCCAGCCCCCGCGAAAAGCCCCAACGCCACATCAAATCGAGTCAGCGGGCTCGCCGCCGGCGCGTGCCGAAAGCGCCTTGACCCACCACTGTTTCAAATCCCGCAAGGTTTGCTCGAGCGAGGTACGAGGCTCCCAGCCCGTCTTTTCGCGCGCCTTCGAACAATCGCCGACGCGGAGCGGTGGATCCTTCTGGCGCATTTTGGATGGGTCCGGTACGATGCTTATGGGGCGAGAGGATAGATTTGCGATGGTCTGCGCGATTTCGCCAATCGAAACCGCGCGGCCGGCACAGAGATTGTAAACCTCGCCGGGCTCACCTCGATCGAGCAGCAGGGCGTAGCCACGCACGATATCGCGCACATCGCTGAAATCCCGGCGCGCATGAAGATTGCCCGCGGAAATTTCCGGAGGGCGCAATCCCAATTCGATTTCCGACGCCTGACGCGCGAGCCCCGAGCAAACGTAATCCGCCGTTTGGCGCGGCCCCGTATGGTTGAACGGCCGAACCCGGATGATTCCAAGGCCTTCGCGAGAGAAAAAATCCAGGGCAAGCATTTCAGCGGCGGCTTTGCTCGCAGCATAAGGACTTCGAGGCTGGAGCGGGGAATCCTCGCTTAAAGGTTTGCTCGCTTCGGAGGCATGGCCATAAACCCCCGCGGAGCTTACGACGAGAATGCGGCTTTCAAGGCGGGCCCGGCGGCAGGCTTCGAGAAGATTGAGCGTTCCACTGAAATTTACCTCGTAGGTCAAAAGCGGCCGGCGAAACGATTCGGCGGGCGAGGAAAATGCGGCGAGGTGGTAAATTTGTTCGGGACGAAAATCCTGGACGATACGGGTCAGAGCTTCAGCGTCGCGGATGTCGCCGCACTCGAATTCCACCTCCGGCGATCTCCTGCCGCTCGCCCGGGGCGATTGCCCGCGGAGGGCCAGGACCAAAACGCGGTCGCCGCGCGCGACAAGAAGATCTGCCAGATGGGATCCGGCAAATCCGCATCCCCCGGTGACAAACACCTTCACAGCGATCCCCCGCAGGCGGTTTGCCGTTCAGGGTTTCCGCTCAGCCGCGTAAGATCCGATTCAACCATCATCGAGATCATCTGCTCGAACGTCACAACGGGTTCCCAGCCTGCCTCGCGCCGAGCCTTGGAAGCATCCGCACGCAGGTGATGAACCTCCGAAGGACGCAAAAGCGCCGGGTCAACCTCAACGTAATCACGATAATCGAGGTCCAAATGGCTGAAGGCCAAGTCCAGAAGCTCGCGGACCGAATGAGTCACGCCTGTCCCAATCACGAAATCCTCCGGCTGATCACGCTGGAGCATCAGCCACATCGCCTGGACGTATTCGGCCGCGTATCCCCAGTCGCGTTCGGCATCGAGGTTGCCCATCTTCAATTTCTTTTGCAACCCCAGCTTGATCCGCGCCGCGCTGTAAGTCACCTTCCGGGTGACAAATTCCAGCCCGCGGCGCGGCGATTCGTGGTTGAACAGGATGCCCGAGCAAGTGAACAGATTGTAGCTCTCGCGATAGTTGACCGTGATCCAGTGGCCGTAGAGCTTGGCGACGCCGTAAGGACTGCGCGGGTAAAAGGGCGTTTGCTCATTCTGAGGGCTTTCCTTCACCATGCCGAACATTTCACTGGACGACGCCTGATAAAACCGGATTCCCGGATTGACCACGCGCACAGCCTCCAGCATTCGCGTGACGCCGAGGGCGGTGAATTCGCCGGTGAGAACGGGCTGGTTCCACGAAGTAAGCACATAGGATTGCGAGGCGAGATTATAGACTTCCGAAGGGTTCGCCTGGCGAAGCGCGCTGATCAATGAGTTCTGGTCGAGAAGGTCGCCGGGAATCAGTTCAATCTGATCCTGAAGGTGGATCAGGCGCTCAAAATTGATCGTGCTGCTGCGGCGGACGAGCCCAAAGACTTCGTAGCCCTTGGAAAGCAGGAATTCCGCGAGATAAGATCCGTCCTGTCCCGTGATTCCCGTGATGAGCGCTCTTTTTTTCAACACCTTCTCCTCATCGGATCCGGGTTACTTCTGCCGGATGACGTCGAAATCAATCATCGGGACGGAAACTTCCTGGAGGCGGCCGCGCCGGTCCACAAAAAGGTCGAGCCGTTCGCTCGTCGTTGTGACGACGAGGTGGCGAAGCTTCAGGCTTTTGCCGTTAATGGGAATGCGTGCGTTTCCGGCGCTTGCGACGGTCACCGTTCCGGGCGAAGCCTCCTGAGGAACGAAGACTTTGAACTTTTGCGTTCCGCCGGCGGTCATCTCATAGCGATCTGCAAGCAATTGATATTGTGCGAAGACGTTATCATCCAGAATGACGACATCCTTGGGCAGGTAGAAATCCTCCATGGCCCGCTGGCCCTTCAGGGTGTGATAGACAACCCGCGCGGGAGATGACTGGAAGGTGATTCGAAGGCTCGAGTGATGCGGATCCGTCTGGCGCCACGTGTAGGTCAGCGGATTGAGTTGCGAATCGAGAATCAAAACCGGATCGGTGTGAAAGCCGACGGCCTTGCCGTGGCTCAGCGTTCGGATATCGACGTGGCCCCTGGCGGTGACGCGGCCGCCTCCGGAAGTGATTTCAAAGGTCTCCGTGCCGATTTTCCTGCCGGCTTGCATCAAGACGAACGTTCCGCGATCGTCCCAGCTTGATTTGATCTTTCGGCTTGCCCATAACGGCGAGCATCGAGCGCCGGCCAGCAAAACGGCGAGAAGGAGAACAACGGACGAGGAACGCTTTGAATGAGGCAGGGGAGTTTCCTTTCTAGAAATTCATCAGACGGATGATTTGGCGGACGATTTCTTCCGGCGCAAGGCTGCCCGCAGGCACGTGGTGTTCCGCCAGGCGGTAATAGGGCAGCCTTTCGGCGAAAAGCCGCGCGAAACTCTCCGCATCGCGAAACAGAGGCCGGTTTTCCACGGCCTCACACCGGCGCCGCAGTTCCTCGAGCGGGCAATCGAGCCAGATCGTCGTTCCTCCCGTCGAACGAATGAAATCGCGGTTCGATTCCTGTGCGAAGGTGCCGCCGCCGAGAGCGATCACGGCGGGCTCCGTTTTGGCAACTTCGGCGAGCGCCGCACGTTCAATGCCGCGAAAAAAAGGCTCGCCGGAATTTTCAAAAATCTCCCGGACGGTCATGCCTTGCCCGGCTTCGATCACGGTGTCGAGGTCGACAAAAGGCCACCCCAATTCCTTCGCCAGGAGCGGCCCGACCGTGGACTTGCCGGCTCCCATGAACCCCAGCAGGAAAATCAACTTGCGCCGATGACGATTCATCCCTTTCGCAGCGGTTTCTCAAGCCCGCAGAGGATTATAAAAGCTCTTCGCCCGCCGAGGCAAGTTTCACAAGATGGAATGGGAAATGATGAGAGGTTCGAGGGTCAGCCTCGGAGCTTACTGCAAGGGGCGCACGCGAATCGTGCCGCTGAACGACGTTGCTTTGACCAGCGCGGCGCCGGTGCTGTCCTCCCCCACGAAGCTCGTGGATTGCGGAAACGGAGACGCGAGGATTCGGCGGGGCTTCATCGGCATCTCGTTCTCGACCTTGCCTCGAACGGATCGCGCGCTCAGCTCAAACGATGCGGTAAGGGGGCAGAAAATATCCACTTCACCGCTGTAATCCTTCAGAACGTAATACCCGCCGCTGGCGAATCCACCTTCGTAAATGATTTTGCCCGTGGTGGTGTTGCCGAGCAGGCGAGCGGTCGTGGGATGGATGAAGTGGAGGTTGCCATCCACGGAGTAGGCTTCAACGCGCCCCGCTGCCCGCACAATCTGGATATTTCCTTCGATGGTCTGGACGTGGAGATGACCGCTGACGTCGCTGACGAAGACGCTTGCGCCGATGGAATTCACCGTCGCGTCGCCGCGCAGCCCTTCCAGCGTCACGCTGCCCATGGGATCGAGGATTTCCACGCTCGCGTCCCGGGGAACCTCGATAACGTAGTCCGCGCGCTCATCGCTCGATGCAGAACTCGCTTTCACTTCGCGAGTTTCGATTTGGACCAGATTTGACCGAGCTCCGGGAGGAATGCACAGGGCGAAGAATTCGATGCGGCGTGAATTAAGTTCGCAGACAGCATGCACGGCTTGCCGATCCCACCCGCGCACTTTCACGCTGCCGCGGATGTTGTGAATGGTGATCAGAGGATGGGACGTGGTCGGAAGGGTCTTTTCGACGCGAATCGTTCTTGCCGAAAGGGCGAGTGCGGCGGGCAGAAAAAACAATCCCGCAGTCCACACCACCAGCATGCGCCTCCGCGGCGAAATCCCGCGGGCGGTTCTTCGATGACGATTATCGTCCATTGAACTCGAGCGCCGACGACAAAACCTGCGCTTTCTCCTGGTACGCGCTCATCAGATATTGCCGCGCCAGCGCGTTTCCCGGCTCGTCCTCCACCGATTGCTGCGACTCTTGTATGGCCTCGTCCACCGAGCGGAGGCTCCTGTCGAACGCGGATTGCAGCCCCGGATCGAGCGATGGCCGCTCCGCTTCATACGCGCGCTCCATTGGGACCACTGTCCGGCTGAGGGCTACAGCCTCCGCCATGCCTGGAATCGTCGCGGTCAGAGCGGTTTCGGAATTGGCGTTTGGCGCCACCGGGGGTCTGAAGAGCCCTGAAGGCGCGAGCGAAAGGAGCAGTGCGGCCAGGCCCGCGAGGGCGCCGATCGGAACAAGTCTCGGCCAATAACCCCAACGCCGAGGCTTTCGAGGCAGTGCCTGACGCGGCCTGCGCAGCAGCCCTTCCGTATCGAGCGCAGCGCGAAGGTTGGCCCAAACGCGCGGGCTCGGCTCAAATTCGGGCAGGTCTTTGGCGAGAGACTGGATGGCCGCAAAGTCAGCCTGCAACGCCGCATTGGGGCGGAGCAAGCCTTCCGCATCGAGCGCAGCGCGAAGG
>JAKASG010000009.1:21526-58449 GCA_021828285.1 Acidobacteriota bacterium
GGCCCAAACGCGCGGGCTCGGCTCAAATTCGGGCAGGTCTTTGGCGAGAGACTGGATGGCCGCAAAGTCAGCCTGCAACGCCGCATTGGGGCGGAGCAAGCCTTCCGCATCGAGCGCAGCGCGAAGGCTGGCCCAAACGCGCGGGCTCGGCTCAAATTCGGGCAGGTCTTTGGCGAGAGACTGGATGGCCGCAAAGTCAGCCTGCAACGCCGCATTGGGGCGGAGCAAGCCTTCCGCATCGAGCGCAGCGCGAAGGTTGGCCCAAACGCGCGGGCTCGGGTCAAATTCGGGCAGGTCTTTGGCGAGAGACTGGATGGCCGCAAAGTCAGCCTGCAACGCCGCATTGGGGCGGAGCAAGCCTTCCGCATCGAGCGCAGCGCGAAGGCTGGCCCAAACGCGCGGGTGGGGCTCAAACTCCGGCAATTTCTTACCCAGAGTAATGAGGGACTCAACGGCGGCGAGTTCACCCGCGCAACGCGAACACTCCTGCGTATGCATCTTCGCCCAGCTTCCTGCGCTAGTTCCAAGATGCGAAAGCACCTCGCGGTCGAACCTTTGGCACTCCGCCTTCCTCGCCTCGGGCCGAATTTTCCGTTCTTCGTTCATGAAACCTAATCCTTCGCTTCCGCCGGCTCTGGCGCGGATGCGGGCGAATCCGCCACCAATTCCCGCAACTTCATGCGCGCCTTGTGCAACTGCGACTTCGAATTCCCCACCGAGCAGTGCATGATCTCCGCAATTTCATTGTGCTCGTACCCTTCGACGTCGTGCAAAAGGAATACCGTGCGGTATCCGGGCGGCAGTTTTCCGATGGCCCGCGACAAGCCCATGCGGTCGATCGAACCGACCAGGCGCTGATCCTGGTCGCCATAATCACGCTTGACGGGCGCGCCTTCGGAATCATCCGTCTCATCCAGCGAAACCAGTTGAAGACCCTTTTTACGCAGGTGCATCAGCACCACGTTGACCGCCATGCGATGCAGCCAAGTGGTAAACGCGGCTTCCCCTCGGAAGGTTGAAATCTTACGGAAGAGCTGCAGGAAAACTTCCTGTGTAAGATCCTCGGCCTCCGCCGTGTTTCCCGTCATGCGCAAGCACAGCGAATAGACCCGACGCTTATTCGTCTCAAACAGTTCTGCAAAAGCTTCCTCTTCGCCCTGCTGCGCACGGGCGATGAGTGGAGCCACAGAAGCGGCCTTTGCCGATATATTGTTTTCCCGGCTCAAGTGCACCCACTTGGGCCGCATCTCAGCTCGACCAATGAGATGCGGAGGTGTATCTGGAAGTTGTCTCAGCCCCGCGCGGCGCCATGCTCCGAGGCGAACCTAGTGCGCCGCGACGGAAGCCGGAATTTCGATCACTGCCTTGCCCATGCCGACATTGCCGGAGGTATCATAAGCTCGCAGGGCAACAACGTGTTCTCCGGGCTTCAGGTGCTGAAGCTTAACGGTAAACGTCTCGGATTGCGCATCCACAATGCCGCTGTCTGAAAGAACATCGTGCCAGCGGTTCCCATCTGTTGAGATCTCGGCGCTATGGAGCGGCGAAACCGGATCGTCGGCTTCGAAACGGACGACGGCCCCGTCGTTCTGAACTTTTTGACTTAAGACCGTAATCTCAGGCGGCGTATTGTCGATCCAAAAAGGCGCGCTGATCATCTCCGCCCTCCGCGTTAGCTGGGGCGGGTTGGCGTCTCCGTCGGAGGCGATCAGCTTGGCTTCGTATTGGCCGTCCGGCAGCGAGTGGGGAGCAATAGTGTACTGCGCAACGCGCATGTGGGCCTTCAATAAGTGCCACGCATGCTCGTCCGTAGATTTGGCGTAAAGATTATAGGTCAGCGGATCGCCGTCGGGATCGCTGGCCTGCCAGGTCAGGGTGACGGGCACCTTCAAAGGTTCCTGATTTTGCGGGGCGACGGCAGGCGCGCCGAAGCTGATCGGCCCTACGACCGAAGGGTTACCAAAAGTGATTGCGGGATTGACGGGGGATTGCTCCGGCGGACTCGACGCGCTGTCCCGCTCTTCGGACGTGCTCACCGTCAGCGAGTGAATTTCGGGAGCGATGTTTTCATTCAGATAGGCGAGGGAGACTTCATCGAGCGTCGGACGAGCTGTGGCCGTTCCTCGAAGCACCGCTTTCCACTGAATGTAACGCGCCGGCGGGCTCTTGACGGTGCTGCCGTCCGCATTGGTGTAAGGGCCCGTCCAATCGCTCCAGGTGTTGTCAGGCTGGCCGAAATTTCCCGAGCGCGTGTAGAATTCGATCGAAGCGCCGCTCGGCGTCTGATCGCGCCACGTCAGCTCGCCCCAATGCGAGATAAATTTTGCGTCCTCGATGTTCGACTTATACGTCCCCTTCACGGCTTCGGCCGGTCCCAGCCGGATCAGCTTGGCGACGTTGCTCGTCGCGATATAAAGTCCCTGGCGGTCCAGAAGCAGCCGAGTGGCCAGCGCTTCATGCGTCTCCGTCAGCAATGTCAGCGTTCCCCCGTCATCCGAGGGCAGAAGGTTGTAAATTCGACCGAGGCCGCTCGTCGAAAACAGAAGATCCGGCCCTCGCACCGCCAGCCCGAAAATGCTTTCCTTGTCTGAACGCCATAGCGTATTCACGGTTGAATCGGGGTTTATCACGAAGAGCGCACCTTGGCCATGTGAAGGCGCAAAAGCATGCGCCGCGCTCGCCCCTTCGGGCGCCGGCCGGTTGAAACTCGGCGGCGGCATCGGCTTTTGAGGGGCGGGTCGCTGGGCGCCGGGGGTGCGATGCGTTGTCGCCGCGAGCTCCGAACCTGCCGCAGCCATCACGGTCATTACCTGCGTGCGAATCGCGGCAGGATTGACGGGTTGCCCAAGCATTTGCGGTATGACGCCCATCATCGGCCCGCTCAGGGCGGCGGCGTAAATTTGATCCTTGGGCCCGACGGCCAGAGCGTGGATTTCCGAGAGACCGGCTTGATAAAGCACGAAGCCTTTGCCTGAGGGCGTGATGCGGTAAACCAAACCGTTCGGTGAACTTCCCGCCAGCAGATTGCCCTGATGATCGAAGGCCAGGCACATGATGTGCGTCTGATGGCTTTCGAAGAAAACGCGGCCCCTGCCCGAGGAGTCAATCTGGAAGATCTTTCCCTGGTCGCCCGTCCCGGCGTAAAGCCGCCCTTGGGAATCAAATGCAAGCGCCCAGATGTACTTGGCGCCCGGATCATAGAAAACGCTGGATTGGCCGCCGGGCGTAATTCTATAAATCTTGCCCTCGGGCGAGCTGCCCGCGTAGAGGTCGCCATCCGGCCCGACCGCAAGAGCAAAAATGTCCGGCTCGTGAGCGGTGAAGAAGAGCGAACCCTTGCCGTCGGCGCCAATGCGAAAGACTTTTCCTTCGTGTCCCGTTCCGAGGTAAATCACGCCATCAGGGCCGGAGGCCATTGAAAGCGCCAGGGCCTGGTTGGGGTTGAAGACCGTATCCGATTCGGGTGCCAGTGTGAGGGAACCATCCTGGCTGATCGAAACACCCGAGAGGTGGCCGCGAAGGAAATCCCGGAACGTCGCCACCTGCCACACCTGAGTCTGGACCGCCAGCAGAGGAATGGCCAGCGCGAGAGGAGTGATCGTCCAAAGCAATCGTTTCATTCGTCGGCCTTTCACTTTTGCCCGCGCCTTAAGGATTCGAGGGCGCAACCTGCAAAAAGAGCATCTTCATTCCCTGAATCGCGTAATCGAGAGGCGCCGTTTCAAAATCGCCGATCACCGACGCTCCGCCGAAGATGACGTTGCTCGAAGCCGCAGGGTTTGGGAGAAAAGTTTCGAGCATGGAGGGAGGAGGCGAGGGATATTTCTCTCCGAGAAGCGTCAGCGATTGCTGGGGCGACATGAGCAATGCATAGAGCCGGTTGTTGCGGCGCATTCGGTTGAGCGCACGCACCAGTTGGCCGATGTCGCGCGCCTTTTCTCCGACCGGGCTGAAAGCATTCTGGAGAAAGTTCAGGTTCGCGCCGCTGCCGACCACAAGCGAGAGCGTCGAATCCGTGACGCTCGCGGGAATCGTGACCGGAATGCGCTCCGTCAGGATTTTTCCTGAGGACGTCCGCAACAGGCCGATGATTTCGAGGTGCTCGCCGGGCCGAACCTTCGATTTCGTGCTCCACGCCTGTTCGAGCGTCGCCACTCGCAAGTTGTCAAGCGACGTGACGGTCAAATTCACTCCCTCGATTCGGAGGTTCGGAAATCCGCTTTCGAGCAGATACGTCAGGGGCGTTGCTACAGTTGCCCCGGTTATGGCGGGAGCGTTCGCAATGCCGGCCACCACGTTGTCCAGTTTTACGGATTGTCCGTTTGAAAGCCGGATGTCGCCCTTCATCTCGAGTGTCGAAGGGCCGATGTTGCGCTCTGTCGCGCGCAGCGTGGAAACCACGCCGAGGTTCAGAAGCAGCGGCGAAAGGAACTTTTGATCGATGATGTCGAATTGATAATGGGCGATCCTGTTCAGCGTGGTCGCGACGGTGATGTGAACAGGAATCGTCGGCGCTTTCTGGCCGATGACTCCGAAGATCGCGCCGAAGCGGTCCTGGCGAATCGTGCCGGCCAGGGGGCCCGGCGCGTCCACTTTGAAAGAGCTGAGCAAATCGGGGATGGTGGTCAGGACCTTTGCTTGCGCAAATGGAATTTCCGAGGGTCCGGTCATCAGCACCTGGTGGCCGCAAGCATACAACCGGTCGCCGGTCCGATAAGTCACCGTGCAATCGGCATTCATGTTGAGGTCGCCGTGGACGAGCATCATGCTGATCATCGAGCCGGGTTCAGGACCGCCCTTAATCGGCGTGCCGCTTTCACCTCCGGAAAGCACGCCGCCGGCCATCGGCTCGAAGCCCAAATCGCGGAAGATCGGGGTGTAACGGTCAATCAAACCCGGCGCGAAACCTCCAAAGCTCAACGGCAGGCGAAGATCCGTCAGCGGAGAAGCAAGGGCGCTCGCGCCAAGGGCTTTCGAGTATTCGCCGAGAGTGATGAGTCCGCCGGGCGTTTCTGGGATGAGGCGCATCGAGGTTTGAGGATCGCTCGAAGCGCTCACCACGCGATATCCGAACATCGTTGAAGCGCTTGCGGGCGAGGGTCTTTCCGCTCCCGGGACCACGGCGAGCATCTCTCCAATCGGAGTGATGCCTGCAATCGGCGCCTTTGAAAACTGGAAACCGAGCGCCACGGCGCCCAGCAGTTTCCCGTCAATGTAAACGGGGCTGCCGCTCATGCCGGCGATCACTCCCGTCGTCGCAAGCGGCCCGCCTGAAAGGCGCGCTAAAATCACGTCGCGTTTCGGCGCGAGCGCGTTCTTGAGAACGCCGAGAATTTCAACCTGAAAAGTCTGCGGCTGGCTGCCGGCGAAGATCGTTCGTCCGAAGCCTTTGAGTCCGGCATGAACTTGGTTCAGAGGGAAAAATGCGGGGTTCGATTGCGCGCGAACGCCTCCCGCCAGCGCCAATTGGAGACACAACGCAAAAACACTGTAACGAGCACCCATACGCTTTGCCAGCCTAACGGCGCTGTATTCATAGTTTATGGGATTATGAATTATCGCGTCAAGCGAGCGGTGGAAAGCGCACTTCGAGACGCCGCGGCAGGCGGGGTATTTTCCTTCAGGATACCATCCACTTTCGGAAATCTGCTTCGAGGCGAGCGGTGAATTCCGCGGCGGTTTCCGAGGCGCCGATCGTCATGGGTTCGCCGACCTTGAGTCTCGCCCGTCCCCGAACCGGCGCGCGGCGGCTGAGGGGCCAGATTTCGAAAAGCCCTTCAATGAGCAGCGGGACCACGGGCAAACGCAGCCGCTCGGCCATTACGCCGGCGCCCGGCCGGAACCGCAACAGCTTTCCATCCGGAGTGCGCGCGCCTTCGGGAAAGAGCAGGATGGAATCGCCGCGCTCCGCGAGCCATCCGGCATGGCGGAGCGCGTAACGCGTGCCGCGAGGATCTTCCGGCAGATAAAATGCGTTGAAAAATAGCCGGATCAGGAAAAGAAGCGTGCGCGGATAATGCTCAAAAAAATCTCCACCCGTTGCCGGTGCAAGATGTTTTCGCATCCTCGCCGGAAATGCGCGGAAAATCAGAACCGCATCTATCATGCTCTGATGATTTGCGATGAACAGCACGGGCTCGCGAAGTTCGCGCAACTTTTCGAGGCCTTCCCCCTCCCAAGCCACGTAATAGCGCAGAAGGGGATATGCCAAAAACCATTGGAGAAATGAGCGCACGGGCCAAACCCACCGCCGGTGCGGCCATAGCGGAGGCGTGCCTTCCACGGCGCGTTCGAGCCGAGTCAGCGTTCGCGGCGCGGCGGCATGCTCCGAAGCAGCCGCGGGCCTTGCGCCGTGAGCTCCGTTTCCCCCCGTTTCCAGCGGCGCCGCGGAAGCGCGAGCAAGCTCCTCGACTTCAGCGATGGTCGCTGCGCGCGTAAACGCTTCTTCGTCAATCGGGACGCCGCGGGCTTCAAACCACGTCAGCAATTCCACGCGGTCGAGCGAAGACAACCCCAAATCTTCCGAGAGGCGCGTTTCCGGACGGATGCGTTCGCGCGGTACGCCGAGCCGCGCGAGAAAATCTTTCCAGTCCGCTGGCGCCGCAGCGGCGGGTGCTTCACCGCGGCGCTCGCCATTGAGCCACGCCGCAATGGCTGCGCGGCGGATTTTTTGGGTCGAAATTGTCCGAGGCAGTGAAGCGCTCGGCCAAAGGGAATAACCGCGAATTCGCTGATGCGGCTCAAGGCGCTGATTCGCCTGCTCAATGGCCGCTCCAATGGCCGCGCTCTCCGCGCCCGGAGCGGGAACGACGACGGCATGGACGACGGCGCGCCCCGTTTGCCCTGATCCGTCCGCAGCTTCGCCCACCTCCGCGCCAACGACGGCCACTTCCTGAATGGCCGCCTCTCCGGCGAGCGCCTGCTCGACATCCTCGGGAAAGACGTTCAGCCCCTCCGCCGTGACGATCACGTCTTTCTTGCGGCCGATGTAAATCAGGTTACCTTCAGCATCGAACCGTCCCAGGTCTCCAGTTCGCAACCATCCGTCTTCGAAACTTGCCGCAGTCGCTTGCGCGTTGTGGTAATAGCCGGGCGAGACATTTTCGCCGCGCACCAGGATTTCGCCATCGGGTGCGATGCGCGTTTCGACGCCGGGAAGCGGCCGGCCCACCGCCCCCCGGCGAATCTTGAAGGGATGCGTCACGGCAATCGCCGGCGCCGTCTCCGTCAAGCCGTAACCCTGGACCACCGCGTAACCGAGCGCGTTCCAAAGCTTTTCGACGCCTGGCGGAAGGGCGGCGCCGCCGACGACAAAGGCCCACATCTTCCATCCGAGCGCGCGATGCAGACGGCGATACTTCCACCAACGTCCTGGAATCGAGCGCGACTCGCCGGTGATTTTCTCGCGCTCACTTCTGCTCGAAGCGACTTGCGCCGCGGCCCATTCGCCCAATGCTTCAAGCTGTTGCGGCACGGAGATGACCAGTGAAACGCGCCGCGCGCGGATGATTCGCGCAAGCTCTGCTGGCGCCTGGCTTTCGGGAAATACCACGATGCCATCGAGAAATTGAGGAATGAAGAGCGCCATAACCTGCCCGAACAGATGGCTCAAAGGAATCAAGTGGAGAAAAGCGAGGGGACGAAAAGGCAGGCTCAGCGGCTTATATCGCCGCGCTTCGTGCTCGATCGGCTCGAGATTGGCGAGCAGATTTCCATGAGTGATCATCACGCCGCGGGGCTCGGTGGTGGTGCCGGAGGTATAGACGATTTCGAGCAGGCTTTTAGGAGTGAAGTGCGGCCCTCGCGCGCGGGCGCCGGCGGGCGCGAGGGCGTCCAACTGTTCCATCAGAAAATAAGGCACCGGACAACCGGCGCTTCCGCCCAGGCGCTCGAGCTGCGCGGGCTCCGTGACGAGCAGGGAGGCTCGAGTTTGCTCCGCCACGCGGCGGACGAATTCGGGTGAAAAACCAGCGTCAATCGGCACAACGACGGCGCCCGCGAGCACGCAACCGTAAAAGGTCATCGCCCAGCGTGCGCTGGAGGGCGCCCAAAGGAGGACGCGCGGCGCCTCGCCTTCGCTCGAAGCCATCAAGCCGCGCTCTTCCAGCCATCGGCTGAACGCACGCGCCCGCTCGCAGACTTCTTCGTAGGTGTAGGCCCGGGCGCGATAGACCCCTTGCTCGACAAACGCCGTGCGCTTGCCGAGTCGCGCCATCCGCTCAATGTAATCGGTCAGCATCCTGCGCAATCCCCCCGACCGTTCTTTATTATCGCTCAGGTCGAGGCGCCGCGCTGACCGTTCGGCACAGCCCGGCTGACGATGAATGCCCGCCGATGATAGAATAGCGGAGCGCTTGATGGACGGGAAGGCGCAGCGATAACATTTGGACATGCGAATCAAGAATCTCACAATCCTTGCGCTGGCGGCGGCGCTCACCTGCGTGGCGGCGGCACGAGCGCAATTTCCGGAAGCGGACGAGCTCACCCCGATGGATGTTCGCGCGCCGGAGTTTCCGCCGCCCGGAGCAAACGTTTCCGGCACGACGTGGATTAACTCTAAGCCGCTCACGATGCGCGGCCTGCTCGGCAAAGTGGTTTTGATCGATTTTTGGGAATATACCTGCATCAATTGCATTCGCACTTTCGCGACGAACAAGCTCTGGTACCGGCGGTATCACAAATATGGTTTTGAAATTATCGGCGTTCACGATCCTGAATTTGACGTGGCCTATCGCGTCAGCAACGTGCGCAAGGCCGTGAAACGTTTCGGCTTGCCTTACCCGATTGTCGTGGACGATTGGTTCAAGATATGGACTTCCTATCACAATTCTTCTTGGCCCAACCGATTCCTGATTGACGCGGACGGCTACGTTCGGTACAACTTTGACGGCGAAGGCGGCGACGCGGCGCTCGAACACGCGATTCGTTTTTTGCTCCGCCAGGCGCATCCCAACCTGAAATTCCCCCCAAGCGACGCCGTTCAACCCGAGCGAAACGCTTATGCGCCGGGCTGCGGCGTGCCCACTTCGGAAATGTACATTGGATATATGCACGGGCGAGGAGTGCTGGCCAACCATCCCGGTTATCGAAAGGGGAAAACGCTCGACTATACGCTTCCGAAATCGATCGAGGAGGGTCATGCCGCGGTTTCCGGCCGGTGGAAAACGGACGACGGACGGAATCCGAATCAGAGCAACGGCATGATCTTTGAAGGCAATGGGAACCGCATCAATCCCGCCGGGGGCGAGCTGGAAATGCGTTACGACGCCCGCGAGCTTTATAGCGTCATAAACGTCGAATACGGCAAGCCCGAGAGGCTATACATCATACAGGATGGCAAAGATTTGACCCGGCAGAATAAGGGGGTTGACGTGCAATTCGACTCCATGGGCCATTCCTACATCATGGTGAGCGAGCCGCGGATGTATTACCTGGTTTCGAATCCCACGTTCAGCGCGCACAAACTCGTGCTTTATCCAACGGGGAAGGGAATCACCATCAATTCTTTCACCTTTGGCAACAACTGCCAGCTCGATTTCCCGCATCTTTGATTGCGGGCGGCGATTTTCAAAGGTTAGAATGGCGTCAGCATGAAGAGTCGAATTCCTTTGCAGCTCGCCGTCACCCTGGCGGTTCTCGGCATCGGAGCGATTTTTATTGCAACCGAATACGGGCTGATGCACGTGGCCCCGCGCTTTCGTGAAGCGGCGGCGCGGCGGATTTATGTGCTGCTGCCGTATCGCAACGATGCCTTGGGCATTGAGATGGAAGTGGCGGAGGGCATTTACGGGCAAGTCAAAGACTTTCCCGGCGGCGTGAAAATCTCACGTCCTGGGCTCTTGGGCGGCGGGCCGTCGCTTATTATCACTTCGCAAATCAATCCCGGCCCTGCGTCGAAGTTTTCTCCCGAGCTTCTCGCCAAGTGGGAAGCCGCCGGCACGACTCAGCATATTCAGGGTTACCGCTTCGAGCATACGTATATTAACGGGCGCGATACCGCCGTCATTTGGCGGCAAGACGGCCCCTCAACGGTCGTCATCGCGCATTTGATCGCTCCTGACCGAATTGTCGAAGTCGGGTGCTCCTCAGGCCCATCGAACGCCGAGGTTCTCACTCAAGCGTGTGAATCGAGCATCGCGACCATTCAAATCCTTGGCCCGCCTTCGCCGCCCCCCGAATCCGTTCCCACAATCCTGAATCTCAAAAACCTCAAGCTCGAGGGATTGAAGCCGCCTCGGCGCAAATGACTCCTCACGTCTTAATGCCGCTGCAATTTCTGATAAACTGCCGGACTCGGAGCGCTTGAGTGACTGCGCGTGAAAAGACGCCTTTCGCTGCGAATTATGAGTGACTGGAAAATCGCCGATGGCGGAATCACCGCGCCGAAGGGCTTTCGCGCTGCAGCCATCGCCGCCGGAATCAAGAAAGCCAAAGGCGCACTCGATCTGGCGCTGATCGTATCCGATGGCGCGCCGACGTCAGCCGCGGGGCTGTTCACCACGAACCGCGTTGTGGCGGCGCCGGTCGTCGTCTCACGCGAAGCCTTGCGACGGAGCCGCGGACGAGCAAGAGCGATTGTCGCGAATTCCGGCAACGCGAACGCTTGCACCGGCGCGGAGGGCCTTGCGGCCGCGCGCGCGACTGCGCGAGCGACGGCGAAGTTGCTGGGCATTCCGCCGCAGGAAGTTCTGATTGCCTCGACGGGAGTCATTGGCGTTCCGCTGCGCGCGAAAGCAATCACGCCTCACCTTCCGCGACTCAAGGACCAGCTCTCCGCGCAAAACGCGCGAGCGGCGGCCGAGGCCATTATGACGACGGACACAATCCCCAAGATTTGCGCGCTCCGCGCCGATTTCCGCGGCGTTCCCGTGCACATTGCGGGAATCGCCAAAGGCGCCGGCATGATTCATCCCCGGATGGCTACCATGCTTGCCTTCATCACCACGGACGCGGCGGTCTCACCGGAAACGCTTCACAAAATGTTGCGCGGCGCGGCTGAGACTTCCTTCAACCGTGTGAGCGTGGATGGGGACACTTCGACGAATGACACGGTCTTCGCGCTCGCGAGTGGACTTTCGGGCGTCGCCATCGGGCGCGAGGGAAGCGCGGCGCGGAAATTTCAAGAGGGACTCGGCGAGGTGTGCGAGCAGCTCGCGCGGCTCATCGCGAAGGACGGTGAAGGCGCGAAGAAATTCGTGACCGTCGAAGTGACCGGAGCGCCCAGCGAGCGCGACGCGGAGCGCATCGCTCGCGCCATCTCGAATTCGCCGTTATCGAAAACCGCGATCGCCGGAAGCGATCCGAACTGGGGACGCTTTATTGCCGCGGCGGGCTATTCCGGGGCTCATTTCGATCCCGGTCGCGTGGACATCAGCGTCAACGGCCTGCTGCTCTGCCGCCGGGGGCTCGATGCCGGCTTCGACGAAGCCGCTGCGAAGCGTCTGCTCGATGGCCGCGAGATTACCCTGCGGCTCGATCTTCACCAAGGCAAAGCCTCCGCGCGGATGTGGACCTGCGACTTGACTCACGAATACATCACCATTAACGCGTCCTATCGAACGTGAAACTCGTTTACAGCGATCAGTACGATCTCCATTTAGGCGCGCACGTCTTTCCCTCGCAAAAATACCGGTTGGTCAAAGAAAAGCTTCTGCAAGCGGGCGCTGTGAAGGCCGAGGACTTCCTCGAGCCCGAACCCGCTTCCGACGAGGACGTGGCACTCGTTCATGAACGCGAATATATCCGCAAGCTCAGGACGGGCACGCTGAGCTTTGAAGAGATCCTGCGCATGGAAGTGCCATACTCGCCGGAGCTGGTTCGCGGAGTTTGGCTGGCGGCCGGAGGTTCAATGCTTGCAGGGCGCCGAGCGCTCTCGGACGGCACGGCGGTGAATATCGGCGGAGGGTTTCATCACGCGTTTCCCGGCCACGGCGAAGGTTTTTGCGCGCTCCACGACGTCGCCATCGCAATCCGGAGATTGCAGAAGGACAAGCTCATCGCGCGCGCTATGACGGTGGATCTCGACGTGCATCAAGGCAACGGCACCGCCGCGATTTTCCATGATGACCCGACCGTGTTCACTTTCTCGATGCATCAGCAAAATAATTATCCAAATCCGAAACCACCCAGTTCGCTTGATATTAATTTGCCTGACGGTGTGCGCGACGAAGAATATCTCGATTTGCTCCGCGAAAGCCTGGATGAAATCGTGCTCAAGTTCCGGCCTGATATCATTTTCTATCTGGCCGGCGCCGATCCTTTTTGGGACGACCAGCTTGGCGGTTTGCGCTTGAGCATGGAAGGTCTTCTGGCGCGCGACCGCATGGTCTTCGACAAAGCGCGGAACATTCCGGTGGCCGTCACGCTCGCCGGCGGCTATGCCCGACGGCTCGAGGACACCGTTGCCATCCACGCACAGACGATCCAGGCTGCTCGCGATCCACGACCCTCAGTGGAATTGGAATAGGCGGGGGCGCCGGCCTGAAGCGATCAGGTCCCGGCCGGGTTTTCTTCAGGAGGAGCGGCGGCCACTTGCGGCCCAGCGGCTTTGCGGGCCATTTTCGTGTTGTACATCTTCATGTCCGCTTCGTTCAAGAGCTGGTCGACGTTTTTGTTTTCGCTCCATTCGGCCACGCCGATGCTGAACGTCAGCTCGAATCCCGGCAGCGGGCCGGCGTGATTCCAATCCTCGAGCACCTTCGTCAGTCTTCCAATGACAATATCGGCGCCGAAAAGGTTTGAGTCAGCCAGGATCACCACGAACTCATCTCCTCCATAGCGGACCACTGCATCCGATCCGCGGACGGCGCCCTTGAGGATTCCGGAGACCTCTGTCAGCACGAAGTCACCCATCAAATGGCCGAATCGCGTATTGGCGTCCTTAAACCGGTCAATATCGATCACCATGATAACGAGCGGTTTTGAAAGCCGCTGCGCGCGGGAGATGTATCGTCCCGCCAACTCGTCAATGGACCGACGGTTGAAGACTTCCGTCAGCGGGTCCATGAAGGACTGAAATTTCAGCAATTCGCTCTGAATCGTCGTCGAAACGAGTTTCTCGCGAACTCTCCGAGTTTGAAGGCGGCGGTGAATGAGGAGCGAGTTCAGCAGCAAAAGCATTACCAGCAGCCCCAAGAAAAGTTGCCTCGAGATCGTCAGGTCGATATGGAACGTCCCGTTATGGAGGAATACGGACGGCAACACGAGCGCCACGAGCCCTGCGCCGACGACAATGCCCGTTCCCACCACGATCGTCCACAATTGCCAATCGCGACGCTCGAGCTCGGCCATCTCTTCGCCAATGCGCGCGAGTATATTTTCCGATTTGGGATCGGGAGTTATCGCCACACTATTTGAGGCTGCTTGGAAGGCTTCCTCGGGCTCCGCCGATGCTGCTTCTCGGTTTCTAACACAGGCCGGTTCGAAGGTTGCGGAGCTCGTCCGTTCCGCGGACCCACCCGAAAGCCCCCAATCGCTCGTTGCACTCTACATGGAAGCCGGGTGTTTTGCAAGCATTTATCAACATCTCGCGACGGGGAGGACCCGGTCTTTCAGGCAAAGGGAAAGGCATTTAAGGGACTCTGGCTGGAAGGCCAGCGGGGTTGCTCGAACCTCTCAGTTGGGCAATCGCTTGCAGGCGCATCCCGAGGGGGTCGGCTGACTGCCCGCGCACCCATCGTCGCGGCCCGCCCGCAGAGTGTCGAACCCGTTCGGCTTCGTTGCACTCGGTCAATCGCCTGCCATAGAATTATCTCCATCATGTCCATGACGCCATTCGAAGGTTCTCGCCGTGCCCTACGCGCACTCGAGATTGCCATTGCCGCCACGGTTGCCCTTGTGGGGATTGAGTTCGTCGTAGGCGTCATCGCGCACAGCCTGGCGCTCATTGGCGATGGATGGCATAACCTGGCGGACGTCCCCGCTCTGGCATTTTCTTGGACGGCCCTCGCCTGGCAACACAAGCCTCCGGACCGGCGCAAGACATTTGGCTACGGACGCGCAGGAGTTCTGGCCGCTTTTGTCAATGCGCTCATCCTTCTTCCCGTAGCGGTCATGATTTGTTATGGGGGCTACGAGAGAATCGTGCACCCGCCGGCGGTCAATTCGTGGCTGATGACAGGCGTGGGCGTGCTGGCCTTAGTCATCAACGCCGGCATTTCACTCGCGCTCGGCCGCGAGCGAGGGGACCTCAACCTGCGCGCCGTGTTTGTCCATTTTCTGGGCGACGCGCTTTCAAACCTTGGAATCATCGCCGGTGGAATCCTCATTCTCCTTACTCACCAGCCGCGCATTGATCCGATAATCGCTTTCCTCATCGCGGGGATGATCGCGTGGAACGCGGTAGGCATCCTCGCGGAATCCGGAAATATTTTGCTGGAGGGGATGCCAAAAGGCGTGAAGCTTGAAGCTATTGCGCGTGCGATCCTCGCCGTGCCCGGCGTGCGCGAAGTCCACGACATCCATGTCTGGAGCCTGGCATCACAGTCTCACGCACTTTCCTGCCACGTACACATCCTCGACATGTCCACTTCCGCGAGCGAGCAGATCGCACATCAGATCCGCGAAACACTCGCGGACCATTTCGGCATCAATCATTCGACCATCCAGTTTGAGCACACGCACGCCCCCGGCGATTTTCACCACTATATGCCGGAGACCGCGCCGGCCGGCGAAAAGAAATAGTTGAAGGGAAGGATCAAGGCGGCGTGATTCTTTCGAGCCCGCCGAGATAGGGACGCAACGCGTCCGGGATGACCACCGAGCCGTCGGCCTGCTGATAATTTTCAATCAGCGCGAGCCACGTCCGCCCGACGGCAAGTCCGCTGCCATTCAGCGTGTGGAGCCATTCCGTTTTTCCTTTGCCGCGCCGAAAACGCAGATTCGCGCGCCGAGCCTGAAACGCTTCGAAATTCGAGCAGGAGGAAATTTCCTTGTATTCCCGGCTCGAAGGCAGCCAGACTTCAAGATCATATGTTTTCGCCGAGCTGAATCCGAGGTCTCCTGTGCAGAGGGCGACCACGCGATAGGGCAGCTCCAGCTTCTGCAAAACCGCTTCTGCATCGCGCGTGAGCGACTCCAGTTCCTCGTAGGATTTTTCAGGAAGCGAGAACTTCACCAGCTCGACTTTCTGAAACTGGTGTTGCCGGATAATGCCCCGTGTGTCCTTGCCGTAGGACCCGGCTTCGCTTCGAAAACACGCCGTCCACGCGCAGAGTTTCACGGGAAGCGCTTCGGCTTCGAGCGTTTCATCGCGGTAGAGATTAGTCACCGGAACTTCCGCCGTCGGGATCAGCCAATAATCGGTTTGCTCGAGCTTGAAGAGGTCTTCCGCGAATTTGGGCAGATTGCCGGTCCCAAACAGACTTGCGGAATTCACCATAAAAGGCGGGAAAACTTCTTTATAGCCGTGCTCGCGCGTATGCATGTCCAGCATCAGATTGGCAAGCGCGCGTTCGAGCTGCGCTCCCGCGCCCCAGTAAACCGCGAACCGCGCGCCAGCGATTTTCGCCGCGCGCTCGAAATCAAGGATGCCGAGCGCAGGGCCTAAATCCCAATGCGGCCTCGGCTTGAAACTGAAGGAACGCGGCTCGCCCCAGCGGCGGACTTCGCGGTTATCGGCGGACGTTCGCCCGACGGGGACGGTCGCGTGCGGGACGTTTGGCACGGTGTGCAGAGTTTCACGCAAACGCTCGTCAGCAGACCTTGCTTCCTTATCGAGCGACTCGATATCCGTCCCGAGCTTCTTCATCTCCGCGATAAGCGCTGCGGCGTCCTTGTCTTGCTTTTTGAGCGCGGCGATTTCGCTGGACACTTTGTTTTTCCGCGCCTTGAGGCTTTCGACCTCGGCCAGCGCCTTCCGACGTTTGCCGTCGAGCGCTTCGAACTCGCCCAGCGGATCCTCGATGCCGCGATCACCCAGCTTTTGCCGCACTAAATCGAGATTCTCGCGCACATAACCGAGATCGAGCATCGAAGCTCCTTCGCCCAGGCTGAAAGCTCAATCTAAACGACGCGCTCGCTGGTGTCAAATTTTCGGGGCGAATTTCTTTGCACCCGTGTATTCTTCCGGACCGGAAGCGCGGACCGGATGATTGGAGGATGCGGATCTCGCTCCGTTGGGCGCGAGGCGTGCTAGTCTATCAACTTGCACAAAGTTTTCCTGGAGGGTGACAATGAAACATCGAAAACTGGGTCACAGCAACCTGGAAGTCTCTGCGATCGGGCTTGGTTGCATGGGCATGTCCGACTTCTACGGCCCGCACGCCGACGACGAATCCATTTCAGCCATTCATCGGGCGCTCGACGGCGGGGTGAATTTTCTCGACACGGCCGATGTCTATGGCATCGGGCGAAATGAAGAATTGGCGGGCCGGGCCATCAAAGAACGGCGGGACGAGGTCGTGCTCGCTACGAAATTCGGCAACCGGCGCGATGTGGCTGGAAATTTCCTTGCCGTCAACGGGCGGCCTGAATACGTTCGCGAGGCTTGCGACGCGAGCCTCAAGCGTCTCGGACTCAACCACATCGATCTCTATTACCAGCACCGCGTGGATCGAACAGTGCCGATCGAAGAGACGGTGGGGGCGATGTCCCGTTTGGCTGAGGAAGGAAAGATTCTGTTCCTGGGATTATCGGAAGCTTCGCCTTCGACCATTCGCCGGGCTCACAAGGTTCACCCTATTAGCGCTCTCCAAACCGAATACTCGTTGTGGTCGCGCGATCCGGAAGATGAAATTCTGTCTGTCTGCCGCGAGCTTGGAATCACTTTTGTCGCTTACAGTCCGCTCGGGCGCGGCTTCCTGACCGGCAAAATCAAGCGCTACGAAGACCTCGCTCCCGACGATTGGCGGCGCGACATGCCGCGTTTTCAAGGCGAGAATTTTGGGAAAAACCTCGGTTTAGTTCGCCGCGTGGAGGAGATGGCGCACGCCAAAGGCTGCACTCCGGGGCAGTTGGCGCTCGCCTGGGTGCTCGCGCAAGGCGAAGAAATCGTTCCCATTCCCGGTATGAGCCGCGCGGCGCACATTGACGAAAACCTCGGCGCGCTCAACGTGACGCTCACTCGAAACGATCTCGATCGCATCAATGAAATTGCTCCGCAAGGCACCGCCATTGGCGCGCGTTATACGGAGCGAGCGATGAAAGCGGTCAATGGATGAAAGGCAAGAGGCCAGTGGCCGAGCGCCGTCCATTCGTCAAAAGTTCTCCGCAAACTATGGCGCCACGGCCGGAAGTGGACGGTGAAATCGGCGCAAAAGAAGGAGCCGTGCGGGTGATGATGTCCGGCTGCATTCGATCTCTGCTCTCATTTTTGTTGTGCTTTTGCGCCGCATTTTTGCTTGCTGCGCCGCTGGCTTTCGCCCAGCAGCCGAATGCGAATGCCGAGGTAGACGCGCTGAAGAAACAAGTTGCCGACCAAGCGCTGCGCATTTCAAAGCTCGAGGCTGAAGTGAAGCAGTTGATGGCGACGAAAACAAACCAGCATGCCGGCGCGAAAAAAGCATCTCCGCCGGAGACCGCAACGGCAACGGTGAATAATCAGCCGACGGCAAAATCCACGCCGGAAACTTCAGCCCGAAGCAAGCCGGCTCGATCGCTGCCGGTGAGTTTTGGCGGCGACGTTTATCTCTTCCAATACGTTCCGATGGGTGTTCCCGGCGCGCAACCGAGATTCGAACTCTATGCTTTTTCGGCGCTGGTTGACGGGCATCACGGGCGATGGGGTTTTCACGCCGATTACCGCTTTCGCACCAACAAGCTGCGCAGCTATTATCCGGGCAATACGTGGTTGCAGGAAGGCTACGTGAGTTATCGGACGCCTTTCGGCCGGATCAAGGCCGGAAGTTTCTACCGCCGCGTCGGTCTTTTCTGGGACGATTCATTTTTCGGCAACATCGAATATTTTGACGGATTGATGCTCGATCCGGAGTTCGGCGTGGGCTTCGAGGGCGGCCATAAGTTTTCCGGTCATTTAGGCTCGGAGTATTCGCTCCAGTATTTTTCGACAGACGCCGGCATCAACGGCTCGCTTCCGGGACGCGATTTTGTTTCGGAGCCGGGCGCTCACGCCAGAAATGACGTGACGATGCGATTCGCTCCGGTCTGGAAGTTCGACCGCCGCACGTCGCTCACGATCGGCGGATCGTTCGCCACGGGAGCGATTGACCGCACGAACGGGCCGCACAATCAGCGCACGCAGCTCGCGGCAGACGCGACGCTCAAGGTCGGCCCGTGGATGGCCTACGGCGAAATTTTGCGGCAAACAGTGAGCGGCGCCGTGGTGCTGCCACCGCAAGATGCCGCTTACACGCTCGCCGGCACTCGCTGGGCCCGCGGGCGATTTCAGCCGCGCCTGAATTTCAGCCAGGGCAACTATCACGGCCTCAACGGCCGGCGCGAGTTCATCATCCAGCCGGGCATGACGATCAAATTGGCGGATGGCTTTTCCTTCATCTACGAGTACGATTATTGGCGCTCGATTTCTCCGCTCGAGAAAACGACGCTCGATCGCAGTTTGAATTTTGTGCTCCACTATCATTTCTGATCCCATGGCCTCGCCTCACCAACTCGGTCCAGTCGCCGAGCCTCCGAGCATCGCCGCGCGCCTTGACCGCCTTCCGTGGACGCCATTCCACACGCGCGTCACGCTGGCGCTCGGCATCGGCTGGCTGCTCGATGCGTTCGAAGTGAACGTGATAGGCAGCGTGCTCGGTGTGATCAAGACCTTGTGGCACCTCACGAATACCGAGGCCTCGGCGCTCGTTGCCGTCTGGCTCATCGGCATCATGATCGGCGCGCTCGCCTTCGGTTATCTTGCCGACCGCTACGGCCGCCGCAAGCTCTTTATCCTGACTTTGGTGCTCTATTCGACGTTCACCGTAATCTCGGCGATTTCTCCCGGCTATTGGTTCTTCCTCGCATTCCGATTCCTGACGGCGATTGGAGTGGGCGCGGAATATTCCGCCATCAATGCGGCGATTGGAGAGATTATCCCGGCCCGGTTCCGCGGGCGCGCGAATGCCATTGTCATGAACTTCTGGCCGCTCGGCGCAATTCTCGCGGCCTTCCTCACCTTGTTTTTCATCAATCTGCTTCCGCCATCGCTCGGCTGGCGTCTGGCCTTCGGCCTCGGCGCCGTAGTCGCGCTCTTCACGGTTTGGGCCCGAAGGATTTTGCCGGAGTCTCCGCGCTGGTTGCTGGCGCGAGGACGCGGAATGGAAGCGGCCGCAGTCATCGAACAGATTGAATCGCGTGCAGCGCGATTCGACGTGGCGCCCGAGCCGGCTCGAAAGACTCGCGCTCAGGCCCCTGGATTTTTCGGACAGCTCCTTCAGCTTCTCCGCGATCACCCGTGGCGCCTCGCCCTCGGCTCGATGCTTGATTTCACGGAAGCCGCCGGCTATTACGGAATCTTTGCCTTCCTTCCGCTCATTGTTTTGCCCCGGGTTCACATTCCTGAAAACCGAGTCCCGTGGTTCTTCCTGATTGG
This sequence comes from Acidobacteriota bacterium, assembly GCA_021828285.1. GTDB lineage: Bacteria > Acidobacteriota > Terriglobia > UBA7540 > UBA7540 > JAKASG01. The sequence goes on from JAKASG010000009.1 coordinate 41,016, forward strand.
GAACGTGGGCGCCGCGGCGGGCGGAGCGCTCGTCGCGGCTCTCCTCGACCGAGGCGGGCGAAAAGTTACGGTGACATTCTTTTATGCCGCAGCCGCTGCTGCGATGCTCGGCATGGGCGTGGCAACGGTCGCGGGCAAAGCATCGGGCGTGATGGCGGCTTTCGTCGTCGTCAACTTCTGCGCGACGGGAAGCTGGGTCGCCGCTTACCCCACGTTTTCGGAAATTTTTCCCACCGCGCTGCGCTCGACCGGAATTGGATTTTCCGTTGGGTTCGGCAGAATTGGCGCTGCAATTGCGACTTTCGCACTGCCACTTGTAGCCGAACGTTTTTCGGTTACGGCGGCGTTTGATGTGCTGGCCGGATTTTACGCCGTCGGAGCTTTGGTCATGGTTCCCTGGATCCTTTGGGGCCCCGAAGGGCGCGGCAAGGCGCTCGAAGCGCTGGGGGGTGAAGCCTTATGAGCGTGGCGGCGGCCAGGCTGAGCCATCTCGATAACCTGTGGTTCCAGGTTTCAGGAACGCTTTGCAATATCGCGTGTACGCACTGTTTCAATAGCAGCGGGCCGAATGTGAAAACTTTTGGGATGATGACGCTTGCGAATGTTCGTGAGGAGCTGGAAAGCGCCGCGCGCCTGGGCGTGAAGGAGATTTTCTTCACAGGCGGCGAACCGCTGCTGCATCCGCAACTTCTCGAAATGATCGAGCTTGCACTCGAGCAGGCACCTACGACGATTCTTACCAATGGGACGCTGATTAATGACCGCATCGCCGGGCGGCTGGCGGAAATCGAAAGGGCGGCGCGCTATTCGCTCGAAATTCGCATCAGCTTGGATGGATACACCGGGGAAATGAACGACGCTATCCGGGGCAAGGGCGGTTTTCAGCAGGCGCTCGATGCGGCGGCGCGCCTGAGCCGGGTTGGCCTGTTGCCGCTGGTGACGATTGTTCGAACGTGGAGCGAGCCGCAGGAGCTCGAAACACTCGCCGGATTCGAGCGCGTACTCAAAGCCGCCGGATACGCGCGCGCGCGGATCAAGATACTCCCGGCGCTGCCGCTCGGCCGCGAGCTGGTGCGCTCGCCCGAGCTCGCCGCGGATGAAGATCTGCTGACCGAGGAAATGCTCGATGGCTTCGACCGCGAACTGTTGATGTGTTCGAATTCCCGCATCGTCACCGACCGCGGCGTTTGGGTTTGCCCGCTCTTGGTCGAAAAGCCCGACGCGCGGCTGGGCGATTCGCTTTCGAGCGCCGCATTGGAATACACGCTCGCTCATCACGCGTGCGTTTCCTGTTATCGCTACGGGACGATTTGCGGCAATCCGTCCGCGGACGCGCAAATCGAATTAATGGGCTGAGGAACGAGGTAGGAAGTGCAAAGGGTGAAGTTTTAAGTCTGAAGTCTGAATTGCGCAGCCCGAAGACCGATGAGCGGTGGCCGGCGACCAAAACTCGTTGTTTCATCCTTCATCATTCGCAATTCATACTTCGCCCTTCGTGCTTCGCAATTGACATTTGCTTTGCTTCCCTGGTCATGAAGCGCATTGCTCTTTTTGGCGGCCTTTACAGCAACCACTTGGCGCTTGAGGCGGCGCTCGCCGATGCCGAACGCCGAGGCGCCAGCGCAATTTTTTGCCTGGGCGACATGGGAGCCTTCGGCCCTTATCCCGATCGCATCTTTCCGCTTCTCCGCGCGCACGGCGTCCAATGCATTCAGGGCAACTATGACAACTCGCTCGCCGGCGGCCTCGAGGACTGCCAGTGCGGTTATACGGACCCGCGCGACAATCATTTCGCCCGCATCAGTTATCTGTACACTTTCAAAAATACTTCGGAAGAGAATAAAGCGTGGCTGGGTTCGCTTCCCGGAACGTTGCGGCTCGTCCTTGGAGGCCGCCGAGTGCTGCTCTGCCACGGCTCGCCGCGCAAAATCAACGAATTCCTGTGGGAATCAACCACCCCGGACTCCTTTCTCGAATATCTTTTCGATGCGTCGAAATCGGACATCCTCTGCGCCACGCACACGGGAATCAAATGGCATCGCACTCTGCCGCGCGGACGCCACTTCATCAACGTCGGGGTTCTCGGCAGGCCGGAGAACGATGGCACGCCGCGCGTTTGGTACACCATGCTTACCGTGGACGCCCAAGACGTTTCAGTGGAATTCATTCCGGTCTTCTACGATTGCAGCTCCCTTGCTGCCGAGATGCGAGCGGAAGGGTTGCCCGCGGAATTTATTGAAACGATTCTCACGGGCTGGTGGACGACTTGCCTTGAAGTCCTTCCTCACAAGGAGCGGGCGCGGGGCCGCTTTTGATCCGGGCATTGGGCCGCAGAGGCGAAATGGAAATGCGAATTGCCGTGGACACGGGCGGAACGTTCACCGATTGCGTCTATCTTGCAGGCGGAGAGCTGCGCGTCCTGAAAGTTCTCTCGACGGCAGAGAATCCTGCAACCGCTATTCTTTCGGCGCTCCGGCAGATCAATCCCGCTTCGACCTTTGAAATGCGCCACGGTACGACGGTCGGAACAAACGCGCTCATCGAGCGCAGAGGCGCGCGCGTGGCGTTCGTGACCACCGAGGGTTTTGAAGATGCGATCGCCATCGGCCGGCAGGCGCGCGGGCGGCTTTACGATTTGTTCTGGGCGGGCGCCTCGCCGCTCGCCGGTCCCGGCCTGCGTTTCGGCGTTCACGAGCGCACGGCGAGCGACGGCTCGATTCTCGAGCGTGTTGATCGAGACGAACTCTCGCGGCTCGCGGAAGCGGTCAGGGCCGCGGGCGCCGAATCCGTCGCCGTGTCGCTTCTGTTCTCCTTTGCAAATCCGGCGAACGAGCGAGCAGTCCTCAGCGCGCTCGAACCGCTGGGCGTTCCGGTTTCCGCTTCGCATCGCATTCTTCCGGAATTTCGTGAATACGAGCGCGGTTCCACCGTTCTCATCAACGCGTATCTCGCGCCGAAATTGGGCGGGTATATATACGCGCTCGAGCGAGGATTGGAATCGGAATGGCCCGGCGCAAAGCTTTCCGTGATGCAATCGTCGGGCGGAATTATTTCCGCACACGTCGCGGCCCGCGAGCCGGTGCGAACCATCCTTTCGGGGCCGGCGGGCGGCGCCGTCGGCGCGTCGCACGTCGCTCACGTTGCAGGTTACAGCCGCGCGATCAGCTTCGACATGGGTGGAACATCCACCGACGTGGCGCTTGTGGACTCGGGAAGCGAGGGCGGCGCCGCGACGACGACGGAATCGCTGGTGACCGGCCTTCCCGTTGCGGTTCCGATGCTCGACATTCACACCGTCGGCGCAGGCGGCGGCTCGCTCGCGCGATTCGACGCCGGTGGAGCGCTTCGCGTGGGTCCGGAATCCGCGGGCGCCGATCCCGGGCCAATTTGCTTTGGCCGGGGCGCGGAGCCGACCGTGACCGACGCCCATTTGATTGCCGGCCGGATGGATCCCGATTCCTTCCTCGATGGAGCCGTGAAGCTCGATGAAGCGCGCGCGCGAGAGTTCTTCATGCGCGCGAAAGGCCGGCTTGAAACCGCTGAGAGCTTCGCTGAAGGGATCCTGCGACTCGCCAATCTCACGATGGAAAAGGCGCTGCGTGTCATTTCAATTGAGCGCGGTTACGACCCGCGCGATTTCACTCTCGTCGCTTTCGGCGGCGCGGGGCCGCTCCATGCCTGCGCCCTGGCGCGCGCCCTCGGCATCCGCCGCGTGCTCGTGCCGGCCCATCCCGGCGCGCTTTCGGCCCTCGGGATTCTCATGTCGGACGTCGTGCGGGATTATTCGAGGACGGTAATGCTTCCGCCCGAACCAGACAGGCTCGAACCGCATTTCCACGGGCTCGAGCGAGCGGCGCGGCGCGAAATGCGTGGCGAGGGATTGCGCTTCAGCCTTCATCGCAACGCCGATTTGCGCTACCGGGGGCAGGGTTATGAACTGAATGTTCCGTGGAGCAAAAACTTTCTCCGCGACTTTCACCGCGCCCACGAGCGCCGATACGGCTACCAGGACCCGGAACGCCCGGTTGAGGTGGTGAACGTTCGGGTTCGCGCCGTTGCGTCCACAGTGCGCGTCCCCTTGCCGAGGCGCGCACTTCACCCGGGCGACGGGCGCCGCGCCATTGTCAAAACTCAGCGTGCAATCTTCGGCGGGCGCCCTTTTCGCGCGAAGGTTTACCGCCGGTCGCTTTTGCGCGCCGGCGATGCTTTTTTCGGGCCGGCGGTGATCGGCGAATACAGCGCGACCACTGCAATTCCGCCGGGCTTTGCGGTGCGCGTGGACGCCCGCGAAAACCTGGTGATCGAAACCGATGAAAGAGCCGCCCGATAAGCGGCGAACGAGGTCTGTTGTGAAGAAGCGAAGAAGCCGCAGGGAACAGATTCGATTGGACGCGATCGAACTCGCGGTTTTCAAGAGCGCATTCCATTCGGTTGCGGAAGAGATGGGCGCAGCGCTCCGGCGCACTGCGTTTTCGCCCAACATCAAAGAGCGGCGCGATTACTCCTGTGCGGTCTTCGACGCCGCGGGCGAGGCGATTGCCATGGGCGATCACATGCCGGTTCATCTCGGTTCGCTGCCGATGTCCGTTGCCGCGGCCGTCGCGCAGCTCTCACTCGCTCCTGGCGACGTCGCGATAATGAACGATCCCTTCGCCGGCGGAACGCATTTGCCGGACATCACAATGGTCGAGGCCGTGTTCGAGCGTGGCGCGCGGCGGCCTGTGTTCTATGTCGCAAGCCGTGCACATCACGCCGATGTCGGAGGCGCGTATCCCGGCTCGATGGGTCTGGCGCGCGAAATCTATCAGGAAGGAATTCGAATTCCTCCTCTCCGAATTCTTCGCGCCGGCGAAGTGGATCGAGAGGCGCTGAAATTCATTCTCGCAAACGTGCGCACGCCGGTCGAACGCGAAGGCGACCTCACGGCGCAAATCGGAGCATGTCGCATCGGCGCGCGGCGGCTTGAGGAATTGATTGCCAAATACGGCCGTGCGCGGCTCGAGCGCGCGATGGACGCCCTGCTCGACTATTCAGAACGATTGATGCGGGCGGAACTCGCGCGCCTGCCCGCGGGCGAATTTTCCGCTGAGGATTTTATGGATGACGATGGCGCAGGCGCTGAGCCGGTCCGCATTCGCGTCAGGCTGCGGCTCGACCCGGCGCGGAAGCGCGCCGTCGTGGATTTCACCGGCACGGACAAGCAGGGGGCAGGGAGCATCAACGCCGTCTTCGCCATCACATACTCCGCGGTGTTTTACGTCTTCCGATGTTTGCTCGGAGAGGAAGCTCCGGCGACCACAGGCCTCATGCGGCCTATCGAAGTTCAAGCGCCTGAAGGGAGCTTTGTCAACGCGCGTCCGCCGGCTGCCGTGGCAGGCGGCAACGTGGAAACTTCCCAGCGCATTGTGGACGTGCTGCTCCGCGCGCTTGCGCAGGCCGCGCCCCATCGCATCCCAGCCGCAAGCTCCGGCACGATGAGCAATCTCACCATCGGAGGCGTTGATCCGCGAACAGGCGAGCCCTTTGCCTATTACGAAACCATCGCGGGCGGCATGGGCGCGCGTCCAACCGCCGACGGCGTCTCCGGAGTTCATACGCACATGACGAACTCGCTGAACACGCCGGCCGAAGCCCTCGAATATGGCTACCCCTTGCGCGTGCGGCGATACGGCTTCCGCATCGGCTCGGGCGGCGCAGGGAAATTCCGCGGAGGCGATGGCCTGGTGCGCGAAATCGAATTGCTCGCGCCCGCGCAGGTCACGATTCTCGCTGACCGGCAAAAATTCGCCCCTTATGGCCTCCGCGGAGGAGAGCCGGGCGAGTGCGGACGCGCTTCACTCATCCATCGCGACGGGCGCGTCGAGGAATTGCCGGGAAAGTGCAGCCTTCGCGCGGAGGCCGGAGACGTCATCCGCATTGAAACGCCTGGCGGCGGTGGCTGGGGAAAAGCAGATGCTTCGCTTCGCCCAGCATGACATTTTCTGGGGGCGGAGGGTCAGTCCGCGACGCGCGGCGGCGCTACGGATTTTCTGATAGGCTTGGAGGGTCGGAAATGCTGAAAGAATACGGAGGGAAGGCATGATGGCCGGCGGCGATTCATTGGCGGAGCTCGATGCGACTGCGCAGGCGGAACTGGTTCGGCGCAAGGAAATCAAGCCAATCGAACTGGTGGATGCGGCGATCGAGCGGATCGAGCGCGTGAATCCGAAAATCAACGCGGTGGTCACGCCGATGTACGAGCAGGCGCGGCGGGCGGCGGAAGGCGCGATTCCGGACGGGCCGTTCCGCGGCGTGCCGTATCTGCTGAAGGATCTGCTCGCGTCTTACGCGGGGGCGCGAATGACTTCCGGCTCGCGCTTCATGCGCGAGTTCGTTTCCGACCACGACAGTGAGCTCGTGGCGAGGCTGAAACGCGCGGGGCTCATCATCGTGGGGAAAACGAATGCACCGGAATTCGGCATTTTGCCGACCACGGAGCCGAAACTATTTGGGCCGTCGCGGAATCCGTGGAACCTGGAACGGACGACGGGAGGGTCGAGCGGCGGATCGGCCGCGGCGGTTGCGGCGGGAATCGTGCCGATGGCGCACGCGAACGACGGCGGCGGATCGATTCGAATTCCCTCATCATGCTGCGGCGTCTTCGGCTTGAAACCGACGCGCGCGCGGAATCCGCTGGGGCCAGACTATGGCGATGTGCTGGGCGGACTGGTGGCGGAGCACGCGGTCACGCGGTCGGTTCGCGATTCGGCGGCGCTGCTCGATGCCACGGCGGGCGCGGAGATCGGCGACCCTTATTGCGCTCCGCCGGCCGCGCGGCCGTTCGCGAAAGAAGCGGGCGCAAATCCGGGACGGCTGCGCATCGCCGTCACGCGCCAGCCGATGTGGCCCGCGCCCATCCATCGAGATTGCGTGGCCGCGGTCGAGGATGCCGCGAAGCTCTGCACGGAATTGGGGCACGAGGTTTTTGAAGCGGCGCCCGCGGTGAATGGGCCGATGCTGATTCAAGCGTTCACGGCGGTGTGGGCGGTGGGCGTGGCGCAGTCGGTTGAAGGATCGGCGATTCTTCGCGGGCGAATGCCCGAAAAGGATGAACTCGAAACGCTGACCTGGGCACTTTATGAAAAAGGACGGCAAGTGACGGGAGCGCAGTATCTGATGGCCGTCGCGATTCTTCAGCAGACGGCGCGCGCGATCGGAAAATTCATGACCGAATGCGACGTTTGGCTGACGGCGGTGCTCGCGGAGCCGCCCGTTCCGCTTGGCTCGTTCGATTCGCCCGAGGAGGATCCAATGCGCGGCTTCAAGCGCGCGGTCGAGTTCTGCCCGTTCACCGCGCTCTCGAATGTGACGGGACAGCCGGCGATGTCAGCGCCGCTTTACTGGAACGCGGAGGGTTTGCCCGTGGGCGCGCACTTTGCGGGGAGATTCGGCGATGAAGCAACGCTCTTCCGGCTGGCGGCGCAACTGGAAGCGGCGAGGCCGTGGGCGTCTCGGCGGCCGACGATCGCGTAATCGCATGGTCCTTCAAGAAATGCGTCACCCAGAGGCGAAAGCCTAACGCGACAAGCGAAAGAATTTGAGCGCGCGCTCTACGTCGCGCCCGATTTGAGCTTTGAGAGCGGCTGGCGATGGAAACTTTATTTCGTCGCGAAGGCGCCTGAGAAATTCCACTTCCAAAAATTCATCACTCACCTGGCCGGCGAAATCGAGGAGATGCGTTTCGATCGAAAGCGCGCCGCCGCCGAAAGTGGGCCGGACGCCCACATTAGTGACGGTGTTGCACTCGGTGGAAGGAGTGCGCGCGCGAGAGATATAGACGCCCGGTCGCGGAATCAACTGATCGCCCGCCGGGAGGTTGAGCGTGGGTACGGTCTCCTGGCGGCCGACGCCGTGGCCGCGGACGATGGGTCCGCGAATCGAGTACGGCCGGCCGAGCAAGCGGCAAGCGCGGCTCACGCGGCCTTCGGTGAGAAGCGCGCGGATGCGGCTGCTGGAAACGCGTTCGCCCCGAATTTTCAAAAGCGGGACGATCTGGACTTCGAAGCCGTGGGTGCGGCCGAGCGTGGTGAGGATTTCCACGTTGCCCGCCTGGCCGCGCCCGAATCGGAAATTTTCGCCGACGAAAATAGCGCGCGCGTGGAGTTTCGCAGAGAGAATTTGCGCGGCGAAGTCGGCGGGCGAAAGCCGGGATAGCTCCTCCGTGAAGGGAAGAACGACCAGCAAATCGGGCGAGAGGCGCTCGATGAGGCGTGCTTTGGCGTCGAAGGGAGTGAGCAACATGGGAGCGGCGGCGGGACGGAGAACGCGCGCGGGATGCGGCTCGAAGGTGACGACGGCGGAAACGGCGGCGCGCGCACGGCCCGCAGCGGCCACCTGGCGTATCAGCTCGGCATGGGCGAGGTGCACGCCATCGAAGTTGCCGATGGTGAGCACGCTCGCCGGCGGCAGAATGGAGGAATCAGAAAGATCGTCAAGAATCCTCATGCACGGTTCAATTTTTCAGCCGCGCGAAGGGCCGGCATGCCGGGTCAATCCCATTCGAGCGCGAGACCGTCGTATGCGATGCGGACATTCGGCGGCAGCTCCGCCTCCGTTGCTTGGTGGCTGATCTCGTGCGCGATGTGCGTGAAAAATGCGCGGCGCGGTTTGAGCCGCTCGACGACGGAGAGCGAATGAGCGACGGTCGAATGCGCCGGGTGCGGCTTCGGCCGCAAGGCGGACAGAATCAGCGTGTCGAGCCCTTCCATGAGCGCGAGGGTTGATTCTGGCAGTTCGCTGAAGTCGGTGACGTAGGCGACGGAACCGAAACGAAATCCGAGAATCGGCAAATTGCCGTGCAGCACCGGCAGCGGAGTGAAGACGACTCCCCAAAGCTCGACGGGGCCGGGAATGCGGTGAGGCTCGACGCGGAGAATGCCGCCGTAAGGATATTTGCCGTCGAAAATATACTGAAAGATTCGCTCGAGCGTATCCATGGTGCGGTCGTCGGCGTAGATGGGGATGGGCTGATTCTGACGGAAATAATAAGGGCGGACGTCGTCGAGGCCGAGGACGTGATCGGCGTGGGCGTGCGTGAAGAGGATGGCGTCCACGCGCTCGATCCGCTCGCGCAGAGCCTGAGCGCGGAAATCAGGCGCCGTATCAATGAGGATCGTCCGGCCGTCGAAATCGAGCTTGAGCGACGGGCGCGTGCGGTGGTCGCGCGGATCCTCCGACGCGCAGACCGGGCACGAGCAGCCGACCGTAGGAACTCCTGTGGAAGTGCCGGTGCCGAGAAAAGTCAATTTCATTATCGCCGGGGTGCGCCGTGCTTCTGCAACTCGACGAAGCTCACGCGCAGCTCGTAGAGAACATCCTCAAGCAGCCGGGTTTCGGCCTCCGTGAGATTGCCCTGAGTTTTTTCCTGAAGCGCCTCAAGCAGAGCGATCGTGCGGCGGGCGTTCGGCAAATCGGCGGGAATGCGCTCGCCTGAAGGGCCGTCCAGCAACCCCAGTTGAAAAAGCGCGGTCGTGCTCAGGTAAGATACGAGGGTTTCAAACCCGGAAGGGGTGCCGGCAGTCTCTCCGTCGAATTCGCGTTCGGGAGCGGCATTCTGTGGAGCGCTTCGGCCGCGCAGCGCGGAGGTCTTCTCAGCGCCAGCGGCGCCGTGCAAATCGAGGGGCCGCGCTGGGCCGTCCGCGCGATTGCGTTCCGGAGCTTCTTCGCCCGGCGAAATGCGGGAGCCATCCGCAGCGAAGCTCCTGCGATCAACCACCTTGAAGCCGCCCGATTGATCCTTCTCTTCGGCCATGGGAACCTCGCTCGTGGCTTGCTCTGCGCCGGTTTGATCTGAAGCTCGCAAAGTCACAGTGTAACAACAATTCGAAGGCTCGCCAAGCCCCGGTGCCTGCCGGGCTTCGGCCGGCGCGGCCGCAAACAATCCGGCGACCGATCCGAGAAGCGTCTGCCAGGTCGAACCGATGGAAAAGGTCAGAGCATGAAGGCCTTGATCCCGGTCATGTCGCAAAAATCCTGGAGAGCCGGATAAAGCTCGGGCCCGTAGCCGAGACACGCGTACTCGTTCGTCCAATGCTGGATCAACTCTTCCATATCGCAGTGGACGGTGACGAACCCATGCGGCCAGAAGGGAATGCCGCACTCGTTCAAACGGCGCTCCAACTGATCGCGCGGAGGCTCGAAGATGCTCGCGCGCGTCACGACCATCTGGAATTCGCCGTTCACTCTGCCAAGGCGCGCGAGAACGCCTTCTCCGACCTTGCAGATGAGCCTGACGGAAAGGCCGCCGGCGGCGCCTTCGGTGGGGATGCCGTGCTTGGCGAATCCCGCGGGTCCGAGCTTGCCGGCGAGCGATGGCGGGCAAGCGCCATCGCCGATGATTTTGATTTCGCGGCTCTTGACGTCAAGGTGCTGGAGATCGCCGTAATAGACGGGCTCTTTCGAGAGCTTGGTGAGCAGGAGAACGGTGAGAGCAGTGTTGAAATCGCCGAGCGTGGAAGTGCCAAAGCCATCCTCGAGCATCATGCTTTGCGCAAAACACGTGGCGGAATAATCGTCGCCGAGTCCCGGAAACGACTGGATGGTGTAGAAATCGAAACGCTCCTTTTCGACAACCCGGCGCAGCGCGAGATACAGGCGAATCGAGCGCTCGTTCGCAACGATCGGCTCCGGCGCAGCGCCGAACAGCTTTTTCAGGCGAGGCTGCAATTCCTGCACCTTGCGCGCGGGCAGGCGCTCCGCCGTTCGAATCAGCTCCATTGTGTCGCGGGAATCAATGTCAACCCCGAACATGCGCATCCATTGCGAAGGGTCGGCAACGCCGCAGGTCTGGCCCATGCCCCGTCCGCCAAAAGCGCCGAGCGTGGACATGTTCAGGAAATTTCTTAAATGTGCCGCTTGTGCGTAACTCCGAATTCCGGCAACGGCGGCGGGATCATCCGCCGCGCCGTAGATGAATTTGTGCGGGACGCCGATTTCGAGCAGGCCTCCGTGCATCACCAGGCCGCCGACGGGCCGCCAGCCTTGCGAGCCCGGATGAGTCCAAAGCAGGACGCCTTTACGATCCGCCGCGTAATCTCGAATCGCGCCCGCCAGGTGCGCCGCCCACACCCACGTTCCTGAGAACAAGATCACGAGATCCACGCTGTCATTGCGCTTCATTTTGGCGAGCGCCGCGCGCGCTTCCGCCTTGCTGGCGATGACGCGATCGTGCTCGACCAGGCGAAGGCCGGCTTTCGTAAGTGCGGCCTTCGCTTTCTTCACGATGGCTTCGTCAATAAAGGGCGTGCCCATGGGGTCCTTTAGGCCGTCCTTGTGAACACCGTATACAATGAATCCTGCCGTCGGCTGAATCATCATCGTTCTCCCTGTTCTGATCGGTTGTCCGCTTCCCGAAGACTCAGGATGGCGGAGTACAATTTCCAATACTGCTTTCCGTAACCTGCGTAGGATGCTTTAATCACGGGATCGGGCTCAATGACTTCCCGTTCGCGGACGGCTTGGCTGACTCCGCCCGTGATGCTCGGATATATCCCCGCTGCCGCGCCCGCCAAAATCGCGCTGCCGAGACAGACCGGATCTTCGCACTCCATGACGTGGAGGCGCCGTCCTGTGAATGCGGCTCGCAGCTTCAAGCCCAGCGGAGAATGCGCGCCTCCGCCGGTGACGTAGAAATCCCGGAAGTCGCAGACCGCTTTCGCCACCAAATCCGAAGCTTGCGCCAGCTCGCACGCCAGGCCTTCGAGAATCCCTTTATAGATTTGTCCGGCGTCACTGCTGTGGCCGAGACCGATCACCGCAGCGCGCGCGCGGGGGTTGAAGTCAGGGGTGCAGGAGCCGATGAGGTGCGGCATGACGAACAAGCCGCTCGGCCCTTTGGGAGCGGCCGATTCGAGCGAGTCATAGCAGACCCGCTCCTCTCGATTCCCCGCGTCCGCTGAACTTCCGCCGGCCCTCTTAAAAAGCAAATCGTGGAACCATTGGATCATGATTCCGGAAGGAAAGTACGCAAGCGTCAAGTACTTGCCCGGGACCACGTGAGCATAGCAGTTGAGCGAAGCTGCGAACGCTTCGTCGCCCAATCGGGCCTCATCTGAAACAGCGGCAATACATTCATAGGTTCCCATGGATGCGGCGACAAGACCGGGCGAAATCACGCCTGCTCCCAAAGCCCCGCACGCTTGATCGTGTCCGCCGACGACGACTTTCGTTCCTGCTGGGACGCCCAGTCGAGACGCGGATTCTGAAGCTAACTCTCCCGCGACCGATCCGGCAGGCACTGCAACGGGAAGGAATTCCTTCTTGAGGCCTGCAGCGGAGAGAATCTCTTCAGACCAGCATTGCCGCTGCGCGTCAAAACCGAAAAAGCGTGATGCGAGCGAATAATCTATGTAGGGGGGCAAACCGAGCCGGCACAGCAAATAGGCGGTAACGTTCAGGAATCTTTTGGCGGAGGAAGTGACTTCTGGCCGGTGTCTTTGAAGCCAAAGAATCTTGGGGATCGAGAACATCGGATGCATGACGAGGCCTGTGATGTTGAAGAGTCGCCGCCTGCCGATTTCCGCTTCGAGCCATTGCGCCTCTCGCGAAGCGCGAGCGTCAATGTTCAGGATGGCCGGCGCAACGGCCGCGCCGTCGGCGCCGACCGCGACGAAGCTTTCGCCATGTGAGCTTATGGATAAGGCCTGGACGGGGTCCCGCGCGGCCGCTTCTTTCAAGGTCCGCGCGGACCGGCAAATCGCATCCCAGAATTTCTCGGCGTCCATTTCAACATAGGAAGGCTCGGGAAATTCGGGTGTATAGGTTTGAACATCCTCGGCAAGCGTTTTCCCCTCGGCGGTAAAAAGCGCCGCTTTGCACCGGCTCGAACCAATGTCAAACGCCAGAAGGCTCATGCCTGGAACGATCAGGAACGACGGCCAGATTTCCGGCCTGGACGACGTCCTCGGAAGAAGAAACTTTCGGGAGTCGCGGCAGCCGGATGGCTGCTTAAATCTGCCGAACAAACCACTTTACTCCTGCGCTCGCTCACTTTCCATGATTAGGATGCGTGCGTTTCGTGGCTGCTGCCAGCGCTCTCTGCCGAATGCTCCCCGCCAAATGATGTAAGGGTCCGATGAGGCGGCTCCGCCGACTCGCGCGCCTGCGGGGGTCGGCATCTTGCTCAGTAGATTGAACTAAGAGAATTCGGGATTGATTGTTCGCCGCGATCCTCGAAGGTCAAGTTCTTCGGTGAGGAGCCGAAGCGCAGAGTCATAGACTGCCTGCTGGGCGACGGCGACGGATTTTGCGATGTTCTCTTCGTAGGGCTGGCGAATCGCAGTGGCGATGTTGATCTTCGCGATGCCGCTCTGAAATGCATCCTTTAGATATTCCTTTCTGATTCCCGTTCCGCCGTGAAGCACCAGGGGAACGGCGGTCATTTGACGGATTCGGCGGAGGCGCGGAATGTTCAAGCGAGCTTCCACTTTCTCTTTCCGGCGCGAGACCGCGGAAATTGCGCCATGAACATTGCCGACCGCAACCGAGAGCCAGTCGACGCCGGTCTCGCCAGCGAACCGCTTCGCCTGATCGGGATCCGTAAATCCTCTGCCCGTCGAGTAAAGTTCTTCATATAAGGGCAACGGGCCGGACTCGTGGCCGAGCACTGCGCCAAGCTCACCCTCGACGGGCGTTCCCGTTCGATGCGCGATCTCCACAATCGCCTTCGTCGCCCGGATGTTTTCCTCGAGCGTGAGGCGCGAGCCATCCACCATGACGGAATCGTAGCCGGTGCGAAGCGCCTCCTCAATCACGGCTTCGAAGTCCACGCGAATATCGTCCTCGTCAATCACGGGAACGTGGTCCAGGTGCAGCCGCGTGAATCGCTCGTCTTTTGTGCGCTGATATTCCTCAAACACGGCGCGCATGCTGCGCGATTCGAACTTGATCCATTCGAGGCGCGCGACGGCGATGAAGCCGAAACTATCGGCGTCGCGCAAGGCCGCGACGACGGGCTGCATCATGGGCAAGTAAGGAATGTTGAAAGCGGGAATAACGGTTCCCGAACGCCGGGCATTCAGGATGCAGGCGCCGGAAGGGACTTTCAGCATTGAAACTTCCGCATCATTGGAACTCCAGGCCTGTCTCCGGTGAAGCGCGGCTATAAACGCGACGTTCGGCCGCGTCCGGCCGGCGGGCCGTCTCACGTTTTACTGTTTCGAAGAAGCGCGCCGGTCGCTACGCACTCCGCGGTCGCGAAAAGGGCGGGCATTTTACTTCGAACAGAGAGATTATAATCAATGCGAAAGCGCTTTTGCACCCGGCAGAAATCTTTTGTCGCTCATAAGATTCGAACGGAGGAAATCATAGATGAATCGAAGGGATTTTTTGAAAAGCGGCGGCACATTGGCGGCTGCCGGCGCGGGAGGAAGAATTGCTTATGGCTTCGTGCCGGCTCACAACTGGGGCAAATACGATTTCGGTTCAGGCCCCGTTGTTCATAACCGGCTGGACCAGGGCCCGTTTCCACAATATCCGCCGGAGGCGATCATTCCGAACGACAGCGTCGTGATGACGACGACGCCTTCTTTCGAGGTTGTCCCGAATTATGGCAAGGGGCTCATCACGTACATTACCGCGGACATGGGCACGGCGGAAATTCAGTCGAAAAATATTCCTCAGGCGATTGAAGAACTGGTTCGTTTTCCGCTGGGGCAAAAGCTTTACATCCGGCCGACCTGGAGGGAAATCCAGCCGCGGCCAGGACGCCTTGATTTTCCCGATTACATCAAGCTGGTTTTCAAACTCGCGAAGACGCACGGCAAGCGCGTCGGCTTCCGGATCCAGATGAGCGCTCCTGATTATTTCAACGCGCCCGCGCTGCCGCAATTCGTTCTCGACAACGTGCCCTTGGTGAAGCTGACCGGCCATTGGAAGAAAGGCTCCATGGCAAAAATGAAGTGGGTGCACAACCCCTACGCGCAGTACGAACCTCGATACGATAATCCGCACTTCCAGCAATCGTTCAAAGAGCTGGTGGGCCTTCTGGCGGCGGAATTCAACGGAAGCCCTCTGATTGAATTCATGGACACGTTCATGTACGGGTTCTGGGGGGAAGGCCACACCTGGCCGTACACGAACAATCCGTTTCCCGATTACGAGACCGCTGAGCGGACGTGGGTGAAAATGCTGGAGATTCAGTTGGAGAATTTTACGCACACGCCGCTCCTTACCAACACGCAGCCGGACTACAGCCACGTGGGTAATTCCGAGGTTCTCGACCGGACGGTGCGGAGCAACAACTGGATGCGGAGCGACACAATCTTCATTGAGAACGAGCAAATTGAGGCGCTGAGCAACCGGCCGCCCTGGATTGCCGCCGCCATCGAGCAGGGAATACCCGGCGGGCCGCCGCAATCAGCTCAGCTCAATGAGGGAATTTCGCCTTCGGACGATATCATCGCGCACGTGATTGACGTGGGAGCGAATTACTGGTCGCTCTGGAATTTTCATGTCATCAGCGCGGCGAACCTCATGAGCTGGTACAAGGCGTTCCCCGCCTGGTTCGACCGGATCAACCGGAAAATCGGTTATCGTGTAAGGCCGTCAATGATCTGGTCCTATCGGCAGGATGGATATTTGGGCTTGATCGCCGGTTTTGCGAATGACGGGATTGCCGGAGTTCCGGGAGTGCTGCGAATAACGGTTGAAAGCGCCGACGGCAGGATTCTGCAAAGTGGCTGTTTGGACCCGGGCTATCCGCTTCCGGGCAAAATCCGGCAGGCGCAGTTTATCCTGCCGAAAGAAACAAAGTGGCAGGGGTTGAAGCTCAAAGCGGAAATCGAGGTCAAAGGAGTGCGCCATCCCGTGCGCTGGGCATGCCATCAGCGGCTGAACGAGGATGGAACGCTCACCTTGCGGCCGGACGGCCGCCACGCGGAATAACAGGCGTTCGGGCCGTCGCGCGCGGAGGAATCGAGTGTTTCTCAGATGAACTCATTCGAGCGGGGCTCCTGGAGCGTGGCCTGGGATTTGGAGGACGGCGGGCGGCTGACGGCTCTCCGCTTCCGAGAGCAGAACCTGCTTACCTCCGCTCCGCTCGCCTTCCATCCTCCGATGAGGGATTACGGGCGGTTTGAGACCCGGCCTGTTTACGGTTACGACGATTGTTTCCCGACCGTTGACGCCTGCGAATTCCCGCGGGAGGGATGGGCGGTTCCCGATCACGGCGAGCTTTGCTGGCTGCCGTGGAGGGTTGAAGTCACATCGGATGAGCTTTCCTTCGAGGTAACGAGCAGCAAGCTGCCTATTTCTTTCAGGCGCAACTTGCGATTTGACGCTTCGACGCTCGCCTGGTCGTTTGAAGCCGTGAATTCGAGCGGCCGCCCCATTCCATTTATCCATGTCATGCACTGCCTGATGCCGCTCGGCGAAATCGTTCGCGTCGAACTCCCTGAGTTCGACAAGGCGGTGGACGAGGCGCTCGACCGGCCCATGCCTCTCCGCTCCTCAGGCGAGGTTCGGGAACTGCTCGAGTCAAAGGGCGCTTCGAAACCGTGGATGCTTTTGCTTCAAGGCGTGAAATCCGGAAGCGCCGGACTCGAATTCAGAAGCGGATTGAAACTTGAAATCCGGTTTCCCGCCGCGATGTTTCCGACCCTCGGCATCTGGTGGAACGGCGGCAAATATCCCGATGAAGATGGCTGCCGGAGAGTCGAGTGCGCACTCGAACCGATTCCGGGAAATTACAGCTCTCTCGCCCGCTGCTTGGAGGAAGGCGCGTACTTGTCGGCCCCGCCCGGTGGCTCAGTGGGATGGACAATAACGTGGAGCGTTTCTTGACGACGCAACGCTCCGGCTTCGCTCACCCTCCCGCAGATAAATGCGCAGCTCACGCGGATGGTCTTGCGGCCGGCGCAAAATCGCTCGGGTTA
The DNA here is from genome assembly GCA_021828285.1 of Acidobacteriota bacterium. GTDB lineage: Bacteria > Acidobacteriota > Terriglobia > UBA7540 > UBA7540 > JAKASG01. Next base: position 57,926 of record JAKASG010000009.1, read on the forward strand.
CACGCCTTATTGTGGCCGGCTGCCGGTGTAGCGGCGATTTTGCGATAGATGAAAGGCAGTATTCGCGAAGCCGGTTACCGTGACTGTAAAAGTCCTGTGTGCGGTCAGGCCCTCTACGCCTTTGACGGCCAAGCTGCCGGAATAGGTTCCGGCGACGGTATAGGTGTGGGAAACATCCGCACCGCTCGCCTTCGTGCCATCCCCAAAGTTCCATTCGTAGGAAATCGCGGGCACGGGGCTTCCCGAGGCCGAGGCAGTGAGCTTGATCGCAACGCCTGCCCGGGTTGTGTCGGGAACTTGCGCCGACACCGTCGGCGCCGAGGCGGGAACCGATTCGTCCACGAGCTTGATGAGACGGACAGAACGCGGAGGCTGATTCTCAATCTTAAACGTTGCACCGTCGAGCGGGACAGGGCGGTCGTGCTCGAGGACGTTGTAAGCCTCGAACGGATGCGCGGCAGGAAGGCCCAGGCTTGAGAGCGTGAAGGTGTGGGAAAGCGGGCCGTTCGACCAATTGAAAACGG